>CALQSQ010000115.1 GCA_943333275.1 Akkermansia muciniphila | reverse complement strand
CGGAGTGGGGGGAGCGTGGCGGGAGGCTTCCGGGGGCTGTGGTTCCGGAGAAAGATTAAAATTTGAGGTCCGGGTGGGTTTCCAGCCAGACGGGGCAGTGGTCGGAGCCGAGGATGTGGGGGAGGATGTGGCAGTCTTTGAGGTGGGGTTGGAGGCTGGGGGAGGAGGCCCAGTAGTCGATGCGCCATCCGATGTTCCTGGCGCGGGCATCGCTGCGGTAGCTCCACCAGGTGTAGCGCTCGGGTGCGGGATCGAAGGTGCGGAAGATGTCGAGGAATCCGGCTTCCAGCAGGGTGGTGAAGCCAGCGCGTTCCTCGTCGGAGAAGCCGGGGTTGAAGCGGTTGGAGCGGGGGTTGGCGAGGTCGATTTCCTGATGGGCGACGTTGAGATCGCCGCAGAAGAGGACGGGTTTTTTGGAGGCGAGGGCGAGGAGGTAGTCGCGGAAATGGGCGTCCCAACGCTGGCGGTAGGCGAGGCGGGCGAGTTCGCGCTGGCTGTTGGGGGTGTAGCAGTTCACCAGAAAGAGATCGGCGAACTCGGCGGTTTGGACGCGGCCTTCCCGATCGTGCTCGGGGAGGCTCATGCCGGTGGTGACGGAGAGGGGCGGGACCTTGGTGAGGATCATGGTGCCGCTGTAGCCTTTTTTCTCGGCGGGATTGAAGAAGATCTGGTAGTCGGAGAAGGCGGAGAGGTCGATCTGTTCCGGCAGGACCTTGGTTTCCTGAAGGCAGAGGATATCGGGCTGGCGGGAGCGGACGAGATCGGCGAAGCCTTTATCCATGGAGGCGCGGAGGCCGTTGACGTTCCAGGTGACTAATTTCATAAGGGCGGGTGGTGTGGGTAAAAAAAATCACCCTGAAGCGTTGGTGACACTTCAGGGTGATAGGAAAAATTGCGGGGGCTGGACTTGAACCAACGACCTCCAGGTTATGAGCCTGACGAGCTACCGGGCTGCTCTACCCCGCGTGATTGATCTAATGCAATCTGGGATGTAAGCAAGAGGTATTCGGGTTTTAAATCAGGCGAGGAATTCCTCCACGGCCTTTTCCAGGGTGGCGGCATCGGAGATGGTGGTGACCTTGGTGCCGGCCTGGATGCGGTTCATCATGCCGGCGAGGGTTTTGCCGGGGCCGAGTTCGAGGAAATGATCGTGCCCCTGGGCGAGGAGATATTGCATGGACTGCGCCCAGCGCACGGAGCCGGTGACCTGATGCTCCAGCGTGCGGCGGATTTCCGTTGGGTCGGTGGCGGGGGCGGCGGTGAGATTGGCGATGACGGGGAACCGGGGCGTCTGCAATTGCAGCGGGGCGAGTTCGGCGGCGAGCTTGGCCTGGGCCGAGGCCATGAGCCGGGAGTGGTAGGCACCGGCGACGGGAAGTTCCTTGCCGCGCAGTCCGCGTTCCTTGGCCATGCCTGCGGCGCGGACGATGTTTTCCTTGGTCCCGCTGAGGACGATCTGGCCGGGGGTGTTGAAGTTTGCCATATCGACATCGCAATCTGCCGCGAGCTGCTGCACGGCGGATTCCTCGCCGCCGAGCATGGCAAGCATGGACCCGTGCGTGGCATCGCACGCTTCCTCCATGAACAATCCGCGCCGGGCCACCAGATTCAAACCGGTGGTGAAATCAAACGTGCCCGCTGCGGCGTGGGCGGTGAATTCCCCAAGGGATAATCCGGCGGCAGCGACAATTTCCAAATCCGGCACGCGCGCTTGGAAGGCTTTAAGCAAAGCCAGCCCCTGGACGTAGAGGGCGGGCTGGCAGCGGGAGGTGCGGGTGAGTTCCTCCATGGGGCCGCGGAACATCGTTTCCGAAAGGGCATACCCCAGACAGGCATCCGCCTCGGCAAACAACGATTGATCAGGCAGATTCTGCCCCATTCCCACCACCTGCGCGCCCTGACCGGCGAATAATAAGACGACTTTCTTGCTCATAGGCGGCTGAGATGGATGCAAATCCGCCGGTGAGCAAATGGGAATGTCGGGGGCGGTGAATCAGCGGGTCAGCGGGAGCATGACTTCGTTCCGGCGCATGGCGGGGAGTGTGAAGGGACCATCGTAGTAGGCGACGGTGGGCTCGTCCTTGTAGGCGAGCTTTTGCGCGGCCAGCCAGGTCTTCAATTTCTGCAAGGCCGCCGTTTCATTGCTCCGCGAGTTGCTGCCGCTGTATTGATAGACGGCGACTTTCCTCGCGGGGAGCGTGGCCAGCTTGACCTGGTCGGCGCTGGGGGCTGGGGGATTGGCTTTCTTGTCCTCGGGCAGGACGAATTGCATCTTTCCATCCTGCATGAGGACGGGGGTGGTCATGCTGATTTTTTCCTGCTTCTCATTGGCGCCGCCGATGTAGCGGAAGAGGCGCATGAAACTGGAGTTGTCCGTGTCGTTGGCAGTTTGCACGACGGGGGTGGCGGGGTATTCGCGGATCTCGAATTTGCCATCGCTGCGGCTGGTCTGATACGGGGCCGATTTGTAGCTGTGTCGTGAAGAGGAGGCGCAGGAGGAAATCAGGATGACAGCGGCCCCTCCGAGAATTGCAAGGCTGAGATAAGGGTGATTGGAGAAGATGCTCATGCCGTGGTTACGAGGGGCGGAGCGGGCCGGATGCGCGAACTTTCAGGCCGGCGCGGGCGGGAACCTTTACCATTTCACGACCGAACTCGCCCAGGTCAGACCAGCGCCGAAGGCGACGAGCAGAATATGGTCGCCCTTTTTGATGGCTCCGGTGCGGTTGGCTTCGTCAAGGGCGATGGCGATGGCGGCGGCGCTGGTGTTGCCGTATTTCTCCAAATTGAGGAAGGCCTTGCTGAGCGGGAGTCCGAGGCGGCTGAGAATGGCTTCGATGATGCGCACGTTGGCCTGATGCGGGATGACGAGGTCGATGTCCCCGGGCTTCAGCCCAGCGCGGGCGATGGCGAGTTCGCAACTTTCGCACATCTTGATGACGGCATGCTTGTAAACCTCGCGGCCCTGCATGTGGATGGTGTTGAGGCACTCGGCGGCATTGGCCGGGGTGATGGGCAGGGCGCTGCCGCCGCCGGGCACGCTGAGGATATCGGTAAGGCGGCCATCGCTGCCAAGGACGGTGGAGAGGACGGCGGAATGGTCCGGGGAATCCTCCTCCGTGACCCTGCGGACAATGGCCGCACCGGCACCGTCGCCGAAGAGCACGCAGGTGTTGCGGTCCTTCCAATTGATCATGCCGGAGAGTTTCTCAGCGCCGATGATCAGAGCGACGGAGCGCGAACCGTTGTTAATGAAATTGCGCGCGATCTGAATGGCATAAAGAAAGCCGGAACAGGCCGCGGAGATGTCAAAGGCCACGGCATTTACGGCACCCAGATTTTGCTGCACATAGCAGGCGGTGCTGGGGAAAAAGGTGTCCGGGGAAATGGTGGCGACAATGATGAGGTCGATTTCACCGGCGATCACGCCGGCCTGCTCCATGGCCTTGAGGGCGGCCTTGGTCGCGAGGTGGCTGGTGGCTTCATCGGGCGCGGCCATGCGGCGTTCACGGATGCCGGTGCGGCTGACGATCCACTCGTCCGTGGTATCGACGATCTTTTCCAGGTCGGCATTGGTCACGATTTTTTCAGGAACGTAACTGCCGGTTCCGGCAATGGTCATGACACAGGGCTGCGTGGTGGGAGTGGAATGCATGGAAGGAAAGGGAAACCTCAAGGAACCCAGCGGGGTGAGAATGCAACCCGAAATCCGCCCTTGCATTTCCCGCCGGTCACGCTGCCATTTCCCGTATGGCCGACAATCAAGCCAAAGCCACCCCGGCGCGGGTGCTGATTATCTTCACACTTCTGATGGCGGCGGTGGCCGCATCGGCGTGGCGGCAACACAGCGCCGTCGGCTCGCAGAATACGGTGAATTTTCCCACCGCGCTGGGTGATGCCCAATTCTGTCCCGTGGCGGTGCTGACGGACGGGCAGCCGTTTGCGGCACGGATCGATGGTGTGGAGACGCCGGTGAATTTCCTGGTCACTGCGAAGGCCGGACAGGAAATGGAGGAGGATCAAATGCGAAAGACGGGGCTGGCGGAGTCCGGCGAGTTTTTTCTTTATCAACCTGATGAAGCCGCAGCGGAAAGTCTGTGGGTGAAATCAGCGTCGGGTCAGTTTTATCCCGTGGTGCGGGGGCCCTGACGTGGGATGGAGACGCGCGCGGCCGGGCGTTTTCCGCAAAAGCGCATTGGCAATGGTGAGCTTGGGCTTGCAGGAGTGAGTGACATCATGGACAGCAAGGGAGTGAACAAATGGATCGTCGGGAATGTGTTGGTGATGGTGGCAATCTTGCTACCTGCTGCAGCGTGGGCGAATCCTGCTGTGAATGTGATGCAGGGCGCACCGGAGGTCCATCCCTATGACTACGCGGAGGTCGTCCTGCAGGTGCAGGGCTGTGCAGTGAAAAACCCCTTCCGGGAAACCAGTCTCAAGGGCTCGTTCCAGATCGAGGGTGGGGAGGCGGTGACGGTTGAGGGATTCTGCGATGCGCCCGACGGATCGGTGCAAAAGATCCGCTTCATGCCGCAGAAGGTGGGCACCTATTCGTATAATTTGACCTACCAGGAGGGAAGTTTTGCTCAGACGTTTTCGGGGAAATTTCTCACCACCGAAGGCAAGGCGCGCGGTCTGCTGCGCGTCGATCCTGCGCACCCGGCCCATTTTATCTGGGAGGGCACCGGCGAGCATTATTTCTGGAACGGAACCACGGCCTACTGGCTGCTGGGCTGGGAGGACGATGCGGTCATCACTGCGGCGCTGGATCGTCTGGCCGCGCTGAAGGTTAATCGCGTCCGCGTGGCGATCAATGGAAGGACGCACTCCGGCGAACGCTGGCATGAGCCTAATGTGGTGGAGACGGACAAGTTTAAATTCAAACTCAATCCCTGGGTCTCCGCGGCTCCGGACAATCCCGAGGAACCCAATATCGACACCTCACGCTACGCCCTGCCGTTTTGGCAGAAATGCGAACGGATGCTGAAGCATGCCCGCAAGCTGGATATCGTGGTGGATGTCATTTTCTATCTGGATGGCGAGGACAAGGGAGTGGATCCGTTTGGCAAGGAAAAGGCCGCGGGGGATGAGGAGAAACATTATTATTCCTATGCCGTCAACCGCCTCGCGGCCTTCAGCAATGTGGTCTGGGACATCTCCAACGAATACCAGCTCTTCCGCGACGAAGCGTGGGTGAATGTCATGGGCGATCATCTCCGGGCGGCGGATCCGTATGATCACCTGACCTCCGTGCATGGTCACGGGGAGTTTCCTTTTCGCGTCTCTGGCTGGGCGGATTACTGCCTGTATCAGTCTTGGGATCATCACGGTTCCTACGATTTCATGCTCCAGCAGCGTCAGGCTCAGCTGGCGACTGGCAAGCTGAAGCCGCAGATCAACGAGGAATACGGCTATGAGGACCACTATCCGCAAGGGGGTGGGGATAATCTCACCGCCCCCGCCCGCAGCGCCGACAACCGCCGCCGCCAAGCCTGGAGCATCTGCATGGCCGGAGGTTATCAAACCACTGGAGAGCGCGCGGATCAGGGCACCGGCAAGGGTCCGGATACCGGGGGTGGCTGGCTGAATGGGCGGGGCGACGACAGCATGGTCATGCTCAAGGGGTATGCAAAAATGGTGGAGTTCTTCACCAGTTTCGATTGGTGGAAAACGCAGCCCGCGGGGGACATTGTGAAGGCCGGCACCGCCTGGTGTCTCGCCGCCGACAAACTCTACGCGTTGTATCTGCCCAAGGGCGGCACCATCAAAATCGGTCTGCCCGACGGGAAATTCACCGCCGAACTCTACGATTGCCAGACCGGTGAACGCAAGCCGCTGGGCGAGATTCCCGGAGGTGAGTGGACCTCCCCGTCGCAGCCAGAGGAAAAGGACTGGGCAATTCTGATTCGGGGATGAAATCCACCATCCAATGATCACCTACGACAACATTTCCTACCAGTTGGATGAAACCGCCTCCGGGCTGAGTTTGATCCTTCCCCTGCCCACGGCAGCAGACCCGCGCCCCATGGTGCTTGGCCAACTGAGACTTGTCACAGACGGCGAGCTTCCGGATCGCGGGGATTTTCTCGGGCAGGACATCATGTTATTGCAGGTCACCGCCCTCCCCGTGGACATGGAACATTGGCAGGATCTCCACGGCTTTCAGGGCGGGCCACCGCAGGACAAAGTCACGGCCTTTACCCGCCAGTTGCTCTTCCGCCCGGAAGCCCCCCCCGGCACCGAGGATACGATGCTGAATATATCCCTGAGCTCCAGCTATACGTTGCGTTCTGCCGGTGGTTACAGCTTCATTATGGAACTCGAAGGCGTCTTCCTTCCTTCAAATCTCGCCTCCCAGCGCATGTTCGGCTGGGGACCGGACAGACCTTCCGATGAAGTATTGGAAAAAACCTGCGAATACCTCAATCTCCTCGAAGAACTCCCCCTCTGGAACGTCCTCGTCTGGGTGCCGGAAGAAATCGCCGACCCCACGGCATGGGCCATCCAGCAAGCTCAGGAGCGCTTTGGGTTCACCGATTTACGCATCCAGCCCACCGACCGGCACCGCATCATCAGCACCCCGCCAAAGCTTCCCAGCCCAGAGCCACGACCCGTGTCCCTCATCACCCCCTGGGCCGACTGAGGCCCCGATCCCCACCTCATTTCCCTGACTCCTGTCGGGGTTTCGAAAAAGGCGCAGGACCAAGCCGTTGAGCATTCAGGTTGACGCTTTCGCAAGTCCCGCGTTGAATCGCCTCTCCATGCGCACGCTCACTTTTCTCCACAGACTTGCCCTCCTCGCCCTCGTCATTGCCAGTTCCGGACTGACGTCCTGTGAATCGGTAGACCCGAAAATCAAACAGGCGCGGGATGCGGCCATCCGGATGGAGCCGCAAGGGGATTATTATGTGGGGCGCAGATATTACACTTGGCGCTGCCGTTACTGGGGTTACCTCCGCAGACCAAGGGCACTCTGGGAGACGGCCAAGCTGGCGATTATCAACGAGCGCAACTGCAAGCAACCCGACCGTTTGCCCGAGGCTCCCGATGCAGGGCTGGCTCACGGCCACGATCACAACACGGAATACCGGATGTATGGAAACTACAGCGGACGCACCATCTACGACCCCAACGCCGATTTGATGCTTCCGGAATTTCTACTCAGCCGCTGGGAACCGATCTCGCAGGCGCCGGGCTTTCTCTTCGATCCCCGCGAGAAATACAATCCAAGGACGCTGCCTCCGCATGAGACGTCGGGACGGGGATATTGAAACCTTGGGTTCAATGCCGGCCGATTTTGAAGGGATTTTCCGTGGTGGAAACGGACAAATTTTCTTGCACGCCGCCGCCTAGCCCTTAAACATTCGGGCGTTTCTTAAGCAACTCATCAACCTCTATTCATATTATGGCAAGACCCGTCACCCTCTTCACCGGCCAATGGGCCGATTTACCGTTCACGACAATTCTCACCAAGGCCAAGCAGTTTGGTTACGATGGGGTGGAACTCGGATGCTGGGGGGATCATTTTGAGGTGGCGAAGGCGGATCAGGCGTATTGCGATGCCAAGCGCGCCGCGCTGAAGGCTGCGGGATTGCAGTGTTTTGCGATATCCGCCCACCTGGTGGGTCAGGCGATTTGCGACAACATTGACGCTCGTCACGCGCAGATCCTGCCGGATTACATTTACGGCGATGGTGATCCTGAGGGCGTGCGTCAGCGTGCGGCGGCCGAACTCATCAAGACAGCCCAGGCCGCCAAGCGGTTCGGCGTGGGTGTGGTCAATGGCTTCACCGGATCAAGCATCTGGCACCTCTGCTATTCCTTCCCTCCCGTTCTGCCAGGGCAGATTGATGCGGGCTATGCGGATTTTGCGAAACGATTCACGCCCATTCTGGATGAGTTTCAAAAGCTGGGAGTGAAGTTCGCCCTTGAAGTGCACCCTACGGAAATTGCGTTCGACATCGCTTCCGCCGAGCGCGCGCTCAAGGCCGTGAACTATCATCCGGCATTTGGATTTAATTACGACCCAAGCCATTTTGGTTATCAGGGAGTGGACTACGTTGGCTTCATCCGGAAATTCCATGATCGCATTTTCCACGTCCATATGAAGGACGTGGCCTGGGGTCTGGGATCGGAAGCCGGGGTCTTCGGCGGCCATGTGGATTTCCATCAGCCCTCGCGCTACTGGGACTTCAAGAGTGTCGGCCGCGGCTGCATCAACTTTGAAAAAATCATCCGAGCGCTCAACGATATCAAATACATGGGCCCGCTGAGTATCGAATGGGAGGATGGTGGCATGGATCGCGAATTCGGCGCGGCCGAATCGTGCGCTTTTACCCGCAAGTTGGACTTCCCGCCCTCGAACATTGTGTTCGATGCGCAGTTTGAGAAGAAGGGCTAGGCAGCCCCTCCATTACCAATGATTCCGCCCTCGCTGCCTCGTGCAGCGGGGGCTTTTTTCTTGGAACACAATTCGCGGGGAATCTACCCTTTCTTTCCGGCCTTCTTGCGGGCCTCCTCGGGCCACTGATTGCGCTCCATGTAGTCCTGGGCACCCTGCGGGTCGCGCTTATTCCAGTCGCGCACCAGTTCGACGAGGGTTTTATCACGGCGTTTTTGGTCGGAAATGGTGCCGGCCCAGGCGATGGCCGACTCGGGGTCCTGTTCGCGGATGTTCCAGGCGAAGGTGGTGCGGGGGTCGTCGGTTTCCTCGGACGGGGCGATGTTTTTCAGCCAGAGTCCGGCGGCGTTGGGATCCTTTGCCGACCACTGACCGATGAGTTCGGACATGGCCCCGGACCTGGCCCCACCGGCTGGCAGCCGGTTGATCCATTGGGCGGTGGCCGCCGGATCCTTTTCGCTCATGCGAGCGGCGAGCCGGCGGATGCTGCCGTCGCGGAAGGGGCCTTCGGGCAGGCTCGTGGCCCATTCCTCCGCGGCCTGGGTGCCGCGTTGTTTGGTGAAGGCATCGAGCAGTTTGTCCATCATATCGCCGCGGGCTTTGCTGCGGGGTTGTTCCTGGGCCCAGGTGGCCGCCAAGGCCAGATCCTTTCCGGCGAGACCTGAAATCACGCTCGTCATATACCAGTTGCCGTCCTCTTCGCTGAACTTGGAGCCTTTCTCCAGCGCCCAAGCCTTTGCGGAATTGGGATCGGTTTTGCTCCACGTCTGGAGGACGGTCCCAGTCGCCATGCGTCCCGGCCATTCGGTCAGTTTCGTGTCAGCCATGGCCAAGGCGGCCTTGGGATCAAGCTTGGCCCAGGTGGTCATGAGCAGGCTTAACTCGCGACCCCGCCCGCGGGGGTCGAAATTTTCCGTCAGAGCCAGCGTGGCATTTTCGAAATCCTCATTCGTATGGCAGGAACGAACGAGATCCAGAAAGGCCGCCATTTTTTCGACCGGGTCCTCCATGTCCATGATCGATTGAATGCTGAGAACCGGGTGCGCATTCGCATCAAGTTCCGCAATGCTTGAAGGGTCGGTAGAATCCTTGGCGGAAAGTGCGCCTGGAGATGCAGGGAGGTTTTTGTCTCCAGTGGTTGAAAGGGCGTGGCCAGCCGGTGTGACGGCGGCAGCACGGTCCCGTGCAGCCAGGGACTGGCCAAGCCAGACGGCCGCTGCGAGGCTTGTGCCCCATGCCAACCCTGCGATGACGATGGTTCGATCTTTCATGTGGAAGGCTCGATTCAAGTCGCCTGCCCGTCAACGCCCGCGGTTCACGCGTCCGTAGGTGCGGTGGTGACGTTGTTTCAGTGGTGAGGCTAGGATCAGGGACGATTCGATTTTACCAAACAAATTCCCCTGAGGCATGCGCTTCACAGATGAATTACCAATTTAACCAACAACCATCATTCCCTCCACTCCTGCCATGAAACCCATCCTGAAATTCACACGCCTCCTGCCCGTCATCGGGCTCCTCGGACTGATCTTACCCGTGCACGCCGATCCTGTCGTGGAAGCCATCAAGCAGCGCCAGGAAAAAGTCATGGGCGTGGTGCAGAACTCCAGCAAGACCGTATGCAACCTCGGCGGCATCGGCAGCGGTGTTGTCGTCTCCAAAGACGGATTGATTCTGACGGCCGCCCACGTGATCGATGCCCTCGATTCGCCCCAGCTCAAACAGGGACGCGGTGAGGAATTTCCCGTCACCCTCGCCGATGGCCGCGAGGTCAAGGCCAAGTCCCTGGGCCGCAATCGCAATCGTGACGCAGCCCTCGCCCAAATCACCACACCCGGCGAATACGTCGCCGCTGAAATGGCGGACGAGGATACGATCCAGCAGGGCGACTGGTGCGTGGCCATGGGGCACCCCGGTGGTTATTTCGTGGACCGCATCGCCCCGGTGCGCACAGGTCGCTTGTGGAAAAAGGACAACAAGGCCTACTACCGGACCGACTGCACGGTCAGCGGAGGCGATTCCGGCGGCCCTCTTTTTGATTTAAACGGCAAGGTCATCGGCATTCACAGTTCGATTGGCGAACGTCTTGAGGAAAACCGCCACGTGCCGATCGGGGCCTTCAAGGAAAGCATGGAACGCATGAAGAACGGCGAGAGTTGGGGGCAACTCAGCAAACTCATGCCCGAACTCGCTCCCTTCGACAAAGCCCACGGCCCCGAGGACGACAAGGAGGATACCCCGCCGGAACGCGACAAGCCCAAGGAGGCGCCCGCCGGCAACAAGCCCTTCCTCGGCATCGGTCTCGAGGAAAGTGACAACGGGGTGACCATCACCGAAGTCAAGAGCAACTCCCCCGCCGACAGCGCCGGCCTGCTGCGCAATGATGTCATCCACAAGGTCGACGGCAAAGAGGTCAACGAGCGCGAGGACGTGCTTTCAATCATCGGCTCCCACAAGCCCGGCGACAAGATCCAGATCTCCGTTCACCGCGGCCAGGACCACAAGGAAATCGAGGTCACGCTCGGCAAACGCTAATTGAATCCCAGTCCAACTTCTTAAATTAACAAACCACCCATCCATTAGTGTCATGAAAAAACATCCCATAATCACCGTTGTCTGCAGCGCAGCCCTGGTGCTGGCAGCCGCCCTTACCCTGCATCCCGGCATGGCCCAGGATTTCCAGCTCAAGAGCAGTGGCAAGATTGAAATGCAGATCGATCCCACCATGGAAGGATTTGATCTGGGCAAAATTGAACAGAGCATTCGCGAATCCGCCAAATCCATGCGTCTCGACGCCGGCCAGAAGGAGAATCTGGAGGATAGTCTCAAGGGACTTCGCGAGAGCGTGAAAAACCACAAGGGTGGCAAGGCCTTCACGTGGAAGTGGGAATACCAGGTGGACGGCCCTCCGGGAACCGCCGACAAGCCGAAGCCCCGCGCCCAGCGCCAGCGCACCAATCCGCCGGATCAGTCCCGCGCCCTTGAGGACGAACTTCGGAAAATGTTTGAAGCGGGGCCAGATTCGGATCCCTCCAAACGGATGGAGGAGTTGATGCGCAAATTTGGAGAGCTGCAGGGCTTGCAGCCGGGACCAAATGGCCAGCGCCAGTTTCATTTCCGTTTCGGACCCAATGGTCTGGAGAAGGATAATGCGGATTCCGAGGATCAGCCCCAGAATCCGCTGGAAGGCCTGCGTCGCATGATGGGCCAGAAGGATCGCGAGTACAATCCCGACACGGCTCCCCGTGACAGCAAGTATTCCCGCTACACCCTGGCGGAATATCGCAGCTGCGTGAAGAACTCGCGTCCCTCCACCGTCGCGGTGCTGAGAAATGGCGAACAGGTCGCCCTGGGTGCCATCATCACCGCGGACGGCTACGCCATTACCAAGGCCAGCGAACTCGGCAAGGGCGCGATCGAATGCGGCCTCATGGATGGTCGTTTTATCCCCGCCGAGGTGGTGGACAAACTGGAGGCCTATGACCTTGCCCTGCTGAAAATGGAGGGCAAAGACTTCACTCCGCTCTCCTGGAGTGAAGCAGACATTCCGGTCGGCACCATGCTGGCTGCCTCCGGAATCGACGAAAACCCCATTTCCGTTGGCGTGCTCAGCGTTCCGGCCCGGAATTTGGACGAATCCAACAAGGGCTTCGCCGGCTTGGCGCTGGGTGAAGATCCCCATGGCGAAGGCGTGCTCATCATGAAGGTGGTGCCCGGCAAACCTGGCGACAAGGCCGGGCTGGGGGATATGGATGTCGTGCTCGCCATCGACGGCGTGAAGGTGAACCATTCCCACGAACTGATGAAGATCATCGGTTCCAAGGGCCCGGGCGACATTGTGAAATTCAACATCAAGTCGTCGACTGGCGATGTGAAGGATGTATCGGTCACGCTGGCGAGTCGTGCGGAAATGGCCCAGATTGGTGGCGTCGACCCCACGGCTCAGATGGGCACCGATCTCAGCAATCGTCCCGGTGGTTTTCCCAGTGCGCTGCAGAACGATCTCGGTATCAACGCAAACCAATGCGGCGGACCGGTGGCGGACATCGATGGAAATATCGTGGGCCTCAACATTGCGCGGTCGGGCCGCACCAGCACGCTGATGCTATCGGGCAAAATCATCAAAGGCCTGCTGTCGCAGGTGGGAGCCGGCAAGCTGGTGATGGTGAAGGACAGTGCCACGCTCGATAAAGAATTGAAAAAGGCCGAAGCCGCCCTTCAAGCTGCGCAGGACGCTCTCAATGCCGCCAGGGAAGCCCGGGGCAAGGCTGAGAAGTAAAATCCAACCGCCCGCCATCTCGCACTCCCTCCGACTTCCTTCATGCGCCGACTGATCCCAGGGAAATCCATTTACCTGAGAGAAGCGCAAATGGAGGATGCGGAGGAGTTGGTGCGCCTGCGCAACCAGGAGAGATGTGTGGGGGGATTGAGTGCCACCTCCCCGGAAATTCACCGGCAGCGTGACTGGCTGGCAGCCTATGCCAGCCGTTCGGCTGCGGGAACGGAAAGGTATTACATGATTTGCAGCCCGGGGGATCACCGGGTCCTCGGGGCCTTCCGAATTTTGGATGCGGTGGATGGCAAATTTCGCCTGGGCAGCTGGGTGGTTGATGCCGGCGCGCCGCTGAATACGGCCGTGCAGACGGTGCTGCTGGCCTACGATGAGATGTTTGTCCAAGGCACATCCCGGGAATGCAGGTTTGAAGTGCAGCAGGGGAACGAGAGCCTGCTGCGGTTCCATCCCAAACTGGGTGCGCAGATCGAGCGCGAGGATGAGCAAGAAGTATTTTTTGTAACCACCCGGGCGGATTACCTCGCGGCCCGACCCCGCTACCAGCGCTGGCTGCCCGCGGAGCAAACGGGAGCCGTGCCACCGTAGAATCAATCCACGGAAAAATATGCCTACGTCAGCCTGACCGGAATTGACGGATGCGGCTCTGTGAGCATGTTAAGCGTTTTAACGGCGCTGCCCTTACCTCCTCAGCCTGCTTGTCCCCGCCATCAGAGCCATCGTCCCACCCACTTGTCAGTTTTCTGGCGTTGTGTCACCGACATGCCCCCTATGTGCGCCAGTGTTTGGAATCGATCGAAGCCCAGCAGTGGCCCAATGCGGAAGTGATCATTCTGGACAACGCCTCCGATGATGGATCCGCGGAGATTATTCAAGCCTGGGCGGCCCGGACGAAACTGCCGGTCCAACTCATGATGGAAACGCAGCGGCGCGGCATCTGTGCCAATGCCAACCTGCTCATGGCGCGCGCGCGGGGGGAGTTCGTAGCGAGCATGGCCACGGATGATTATTGGTTTCCCGGCAAAACTGCCCGCCAGGTGGCCGACCTGCAGCGTCTGGGACCAAAATACGGCGTTGCCTATTCCGATGCCCTCCGGGTGGATGCGGAGGGCACTCCGCTGCCCATTTCCAGTTTCATTTCCGCGCATCGGAATTTTCCCGGGCTGCCATCCGGGGACGTGCTGGACGATCTGGTGAGGGGGCCGTTTGTTCCGGCAATGTCCACGATGATCCGCCGGGAAGCGCTGCTCGAAATGGGCCTGTATGACGAGAATCTTGTCTATGAGGACTACGATGCCTGGCTGCGCATCGCCACCAACTGGCACTTCCATGCGGACCCGGAAACACTCTGTGCCTACCGGGTGTTGCAGACTTCCGCAATTCAGACCATCGCGGCGCAGACGCAGCCGCATAAGCTGCTCAGCGATGCCATCATCATGGTCAAGACGGCCCGCATCGAACGCATCGCCACCAAGGTGCGCATCAATACGCTGCGACGGGTGACGCGACTGGCCATCCAACTGGTCGCCCATGAGGGGCAGTGGGGGGAGGGACTGCGCGAGTTGCATGTGCAGACGGGATTGTCCATGCTTTCGCTGCTGGCCTGCGCCCAGGAGGCCCGCGGAGTGCTGACAGAGGCGCAGAGTCACCAGTTGCTGGGGCTGGCGATTCACCACGGCATTCTTACAGCCACCAGCATCCCCTTCCTGCCCGTCGCGGCGCGGGAGCATCTTGATCAAATGGACGACGAACATTCCCTGCGGTCCTCAAGCCTGGTGATGCCGGTGGCTGTGAACAAGGCTGCCTGGGAAAATTTATACCGGAGGGCGGAGGCGGTCGTCGATGCCCAAACCGGGCCCGAGCATCCGTGGTGGATCGGGGACTGAATCCCTCACAACAACCGTTTCCCGCAGACAAATTTCCAACAAAAACCCCATTCCCCGCCGCTTTCATCGTGGCTCCCAGACTCGGCGGGAATAGATTCCTCCCCTGGCCCTCTCCTTCATCATGAAACCTCTCCTCCTCGCCTGCCTCTCACTGCTGGTTGGCACCCATGGAATCGCCCAGATCGAAACCACACCCTTTCCGGGATTCAAGAGCCTGTCAGTTCCCAAGCCGGGTGATGGCGCGGATGCGCCGGAGGTGACCGCGGAGTTGATTTCGGAGGTAACAGCCATCGCCCCCGACAAGCCGTTTACGGTGGCTTGGAAATTTGTTCATGAGGAGCACTGGCATTCGTTTTGGGTGAGTTCAGGAGGGATTGAACGAAGCCCCACCGTCACCTGGACGCTGCCCGATGGATTCTCCGCCGGGCCGCTTTTGCATTCCATCCCCAACGTGGCTGAGCAGGATGGCACCGCGAGTTACCGGCATGAGGGAACCAGCTACCTGCTCACCGAAATCACGCCACCCAAAGAGCTTGCCCCCAATGCTGAAATCGTTCTCGAGGGAACCATCAAATACCAATACTGCAAAGAGGTTTGCAAACAGTCAGTGATCAAGCAGGCACTCAAACTGACCCTTGCCGCCGAGGCCTCACCTCATCCGGAAAATGCCACCGTCATCGCGGAATATCGCAAAACCCAATTTCCAAAACCAATGCCGCCAGCCTGGAAGGCCACCGCAACGCGCCAGGGATCCAAGATTGCGCTGAAGATTCAGGGAGCCGATCTGCCTGAGGGAACGGTCCAATTTTATTCCGCTGACAAACACATTGTGTCCAAAGTAAACTACAACAGCCAGCGCGGGAATGGGGAAATCACTCTTACACTACCGGTGGATGCCAAGGAGGAAGGGCCCCTGACGCAACTGCCAGGGTTGGTCGTATTTTCCGCAGCCGATCCCTTTGCCGCCAAGGTGTCTTACGAATTGAATCTCCCGGTCAGCATAGGCAGCGCTGCAAATGCCGAGGTCGGAGCCATGACGCTGTCCTACACGCTCCTGCTGGCGTTCATTGGTGGCCTGATTCTCAATCTGATGCCGTGTGTGTTCCCCGTGATTGGATTGAAAATCATGGGCTTTGTGCGGCAGGCGGGGCAGGATCGGAAGAAGATACTCCTGCACGGCCTGATGTTTTCCGCCGGGGTGCTGGTGTGTTTCTGGGCGTTGTCCGGCACCTTGCTTTTCCTGCGCAGCCGCGGGGAGCAGGTTGGGTGGGGCTTCCAGTTGCAGAGTCCGTGGGTGGTGTATGGGCTGATGATCCTGATGTTTGCCTTCGCGCTGAACATGTTTGGGGTCTTTGAAATAGGCACGTCCGCCGTGGGGGTCGGTCAGGAACTGACGGCCAAGCAGGGATTGAGCGGGACGTTTTTCTCCGGCCTGCTGGCGGTGGTGGTGGCCACGCCGTGCTCGGCTCCGTTTCTGGCGCCAGCCCTGGGAGCGGCTCTGACGCTGCCGCCGGTGTCGTTTTTCGCGGTGTTCTCGATGGTGGGGGTCGGACTGGCGCTGCCGTACCTTTTGCTCTCGGCGTTTCCCGGATTGCTGAAAAAACTTCCGAAGCCGGGTGCCTGGATGGAGGCCTTCAAGCAGATCATGTCCTTCCTGCTCTTCATGACGGCGGGTTATCTGCTGTGGGTCTACGGCGGCCTGACCGCGCCGACCAATGAGGCGAATCAACTCTATGCGGTCCTTGGGCTTGGCGTGATCGGCCTGGGTGCCTACATTTACGGCCGCTGGTGCACTCCGGTGCATGCTGGCAAGACGCGGGCGATTAGCGGTTTGCTGGCGCTGGGCATGGTGGCTGGCGGGATTTACATGGGGTCGCCCAAGAAGGATGCCCTGAAATGGGAGGTCTGGACGCAGGAGCGGGTGGATGAACTGCGGGAAAAAGGCGTGCCGGTCTACATCGACTTCACGGCGAAATGGTGCGCGACCTGCCAGACCAACAAGCTTTCCTACAAATCGAAGGATATCATCCGGCTGGTGGATGAGAAAAAAATTGTGCTGCTCAAGGCGGATTGGACGGATGATAATCCCAAGATCACCGAGGCACTGGCAGGTTATGGTCGTTCCGCCATTCCTGTAAATGTGCTTTACATTCCCGGCCAGGAGGAACCGGAAATCCTGCCGAACCTTCTGACCACGGATATCGTGCTCAGCTACTGGAACAAAATCCCCGCACCGCCGGAGAAATAGGGTGCTACGGGAATTGGCGGGGAGTCAATAGGCTGGACGGAGGTTTAGTTTGCCCAGGAAGAAGAGAATCCGAATGCGCAGTGACTTGAAGTTTACCAAGCCTCTGGCGGCGTGTTTGAGGCTT
>CALQSQ010000114.1 GCA_943333275.1 Akkermansia muciniphila | reverse complement strand
TCCGCGATGGGGGAAATTGTCCCGTTGGATGCCGGCCGACAGCATGCTAGTCTCGCCGGATATGAGAAATACGATTTTCGCCCTCGGCTGTCTCTGCCTCTGCATTTCGCGCAGCGTCGTCGCAGAAGGCCCTGAACCCCTGCCCGTGGACAAGATCGCGGATAAAGTCCGGCCCTCCGTGCTGACCGTCATCAATGCCGGGCGCGAGGGTTATGCCCAGGGGCTGGGAACCGGCTTTGTCATTTCCAAGGACGGACTGGTCGTCACGAACCTCCACGTCGTGGGCGAGGCCCGGCCCATCGCGGTGGAATTGCAGGATGGTCGGCGGCCCAAAGTCACAGAGGTCGTGGGCTGGTCGCGCAAGGATGACCTCATCGTCTTTCGGATCGATGTCCTCGATGTCCCGCCGCTCACCATGGGACCGGGCGATAAAATGGCCCAGGGCACCGCCGTCGTCGCCATGGGCAATCCCCTCGGCCTGCGTTACAGCGTCGTCAGCGGTGTCGTATCGGAGGTGCGCGATGTCGAAGGCCAGGAGCTGATCCAACTGGCCATGCCCGTGGAAAAAGGAAATTCCGGCGGGCCACTCGTCGATGCCGAGGGCCGTCTGCGGGGGATCGTGAATATGAAATCGGCGGTCACGGATAATCTCGGCTACGCCATCCCCGTCGCCACACTCCAGGCCATTCTCGCCAATCCCGCGCCCATGCAGATTGGAAACTGGCTGACCATTGGCAAACTCAATCCCAAGCTCTGGAAGGCCACCGAGGCCACCTGGACCCAGCGTGCCGGGCGGATCATCGCGCATGGACAGGGGGAGGGATTCGGCGGTCGCGCCTTGTGCATTTACCAGCCCACCCCGCCGGAGATCCCTTATGAAGTCTCCGTCCGCGTGAAGCTGGACGATCCCTCCGGGGCCGGCGGCCTGGCCTTCTGTGCGGATGGCGGCGATACCCACTACGGCTTCTATCCCACTGCGGGGAAACTCCGCCTCACCCGATTCGAAGGCCCGGAGGTTTCCTCCTGGACGATTCTGCAGGACGTGGACTCCCCGCATTTCCAGAAGGGCGGGTGGAATCACCTGCGCGTCCGCGTCGAGGCGGACAAACTCCGCTGCTTCCTCAATGGCCATGAAATCATCACCCTGCCGGAAATGGACCTGCGCACCGGGCGCGTCGGCTTGTGCAAATTCCGCCAGACCGAGCCCGAGTTCCGCGACTTCCGCCTCGGCAAGGAAGTCGGCGCCAGCGTCGGGGCCGATGCCCAGGACGAGCTGCGCCAGGTCGTCAATGCTGTCACCCGTGGCGACCAACCCCCGGATCAGGCCCTCACCCCCCTCGCCGGACATCCGGAAACCTCCCGCGACCTCATCGAGGATGCCCTCCTCACCCTTGATAAGCGCTCCCGTGAATTAAAGAAACTCTCCACCAGCATCCACGAACACGAAGTCCTCACCGCCCTCCAGCAAGTCCTCCACAAAGACACCGACGCCGCCATCAACCTCGCCGAAGCCGCCCTCCTCATCGCCCGGCTCGATAACCCGGACCTCATCATCGCAGACTACCTCGCCGAACTCGACCGCCTCGCCCAGGAAATCAAAGACCTCCTCACCGACGAGGAAAAGGCCGATGCCTCCCTCCGCACCGAACGCCTCCTCCGCTGGCTCTTCATCGAAAACGGCTACCACGGCAGCCGGGACGACTACTACAGCAAGTCCAACAGCTATTTAAATGAAGTCATGGACGACCGCGAAGGCCTCCCCGTCCTCCTCGCCGTCCTCTTCCTGGAAATCGGCTCCCGGCTGGACCTCCCCCTCGCCGGCATCCCCGTCCCCGGACACTTCCTCGTCCAGCTCCGCCCCGCAGACGCCCCCGACGCCGGCCCCTACTTCGACCTCTTCGACCGCGGCAAGAAACTCAACCGCACCCAAGCCGCCGAGCTCTCCAGCCTCCCCCCGGACGACCCCCTCATGGACGAAGCCTTCCGCCCCGCCACCAAACGCGACACCATCGTCCGCATCCTCCGCAACCTCATCGGCATCGAACTCAACCGCCAGGCCGACGCCGCCCTCCCCTACCTCAACTTCCTCCTCACCGTCAATCCCGACGCCCCCAGCGAACGCCTCAGCCGCGCCGTCCTCCTCTTCAAATCCGACCACCCAGCCGCCGCCCGCACCGACGTCGAATGGCTCAAAGAACACCGCCCCGACGGCATGGACATCGAACGCCTCGAAGAATTCCTCCAGCAACTCTCCAGGCCGTAGGTCTCCGGCAGTTGACCCCGCCGCGTCTGACGCGGTTTACTCGACAGGGGGCTCCGAGATTCAGCGCCCCACGATGCGCCCCTACGCTCCATCATGCGCCTTTGGAACGCGCAAAAGAAAGGAGCTGCTCGCTCTGTTCTGCGGTTAGCGCACGCTTAGGGATGATGGCTCCGGAACCGAAAGTATCGAATCGAAAGACGTAAAAATTCTTGGTGTCGGTCACGTTGCGCACGCGTTTCCAAGGCATCTGCACGGACATGACCGTGTTTGAAATGCTTATGCCGATGCTGTCGAAACTCACCGTCTGCGTCTCAAGGAACTCGGGGTGCTGAGCAACGACCCTGTGGGCCATGCGCCGGCTCAAAATGAGGAATCCAACCGGGGCAACGATCAGGACGAATGGTAAAATCGGCCGTTGGGTTCCAAGAGCGATTAGGACGACTCCACAAAGAAAGCTAACCACCAGTTTTATACGGATCCTACGGGAAAGCATCAACCGCCAAAGCTGGGCAATCGTGTCCTCTCGGCTGAGTTGATATTGGATGGTGGTGCCAGAAGTATCGGATTCCATAAGTGTTTGAGTTAGAGAACTATTTCTCTGAGAAATTGGGGTGAGAATCTGAAATCGCGTAGAAGGAGAGTTCGATTTCCAGGCCGCATACGCCCGCCCATTGAATCAGTGCCCGAGGAAGGCGTCTGAAGTATGCGGGGTGAGAATCCTGGCTGAGACCAAAATCCAGAAAGGCTTCCTCTACTCGCGGATCGTTTGTAACAACACGCAGCCACTCCTTGTTAGCTGACAGGAAGGCTATCGCTTGTTTAAACTGCCGCCGGTAATCGTCGTGAGACGCATCACTGACGAAGAATTGTATTCCCGAAGCTTCATACTGCCGGTTCTTCCTTAAGGCATCACCCTTCATCCACGTGCTGTCCGGTTGTAGGTCGACCTTGTGAACCAACATTAACTCTTCCGGATTAAAGTTTCCCAGTATTCTGAGGTAGCATCCCATGAGGTTATTTATGCGTCGAACATGCTACTTAGTGGACGAGGTTGGGTGGTGGATCCACCTGGGTGAAATGGCGGCGCGGAACTTGGAAGGGCTGGGTGTCTCGTAGTTCTGGCTGGGCATGGCACCCGCATCCTCGGTGAACTTGCGTGGCGGGCAAATGATTTCCCTGCGGTGCGTCGGTCCGTTCGCCCCCGCCCATCATTGGCTTCCGCTACGCCAACGGCGTTACCGCCTCCAGCCCAGGGTTGGCTCGCCAGAGCCTACCCTGGGAACAGCCCTCAGTGAAGAAAGAACCGCAACGCGGTTCCGGCCCGCAAGGATTGTGTTCAAGGCTCCACCACCCTGCGGCGTTTGGTGGGGCGGCGGCGGAGGAGGTGGAGCGTGATGAGGGTGTCCACGAGTTTGGGGGTCTTGTAATAGATACTCATGCCCACGCCCACCATCCGGTAGAGCACTTCGGCGGCGGCGATGCGGCGGCGTTCCTGGTCGGTGCGGGCGTTGTCCAGCGCCACCTTGGCGGCGATCTGGGCATTGCGCAGGGCCTGGGCCTGGTTGTAAAAGGCGCTGACCGTGGCCGCCAGTGCGACCAGCGCGGGGTGGGCCGTTTGTTCCGCGAGGCGGAGGGCGAACGCATGGCCGGCTTCCAACTGCTGCGTGCGCGTCCCCATCCTCAGGGTGCGGCGACCCTGCGGCAGCAGGTGCCTATAAACAGGCCCGGAGAACGCCACCACACTGCGGATGACCAGCGCCCAACTCTCCAGCGGGCTGGCGGTATTGATGTCCGGCTGCCGCGTGAGGCTGGCCATTTTATCGTTAAACCCCAACGTCATCGCCGGCAGCGTCGCCTCCGCAAAGGACAACGCCGTCTCCCCCGCCGACCACGCCGCCTCCACCGCCGTCAGTTCTGTAAGCACCGCGCTGAACCCTGCATGGCTCGCGGCAGCCAGCGTGAGCTTCGGCATGGTCTCCGCCAGGATCTGCCCCATGAGCGGGAAGCGATTGAGGGTCGCGCTGAGGTATTGGTTCTCTGAGAATTTGGAAGTAAAAGCCGTCATGGTGCCGTGGACACCGTGGATGAGCGGGAAAAGACCCTCCGCATCGGTGTGCCCCCCTCCCTACACCCGTCCGGAAGCTGCCGCAATATAATTTGTTATTACAAGGAGCACGACACCAAAAACATTTTTATTCCTTTCAACTACAATATGTGTCTCATCAAATGGTTCAATTTAATTTGTAGTTACAATTCTGACTAATACAATTGTTGCTCCACTTTTTTTAGTTGCAAACTACTTTACTCAATATGGATCGTTACTTATTGCAGTTACAAGTAGCACTAAACCATATCCAGCGAAGCAATTCCCAGCTCCAAACACTCTCCCGGAACCTCCGCTACCCCTCCCCCACACTCCCGGGAGCCCCCGGGAGTATTCCCCGCCCCTCCGCCGAGGTCGGCGGAGGGACGGGGAGCAGGCCGGAACCTTGTGACATGTGACAGGGAGGAAAAGTCGCACACCAGCCAAGCAAGACCGCGTAGCGGTCACGGACGGTAGCCGTGGGCTTCAGCCCACGGAAAGATCGCCCCTGAAAAAGTGTCGCGTCGCGACACCGGAACGGCTATCAGCCAAGCCATGGCCAACACTTTCACCTCACTCCATGCGCACCTCGTTTTCTCCACCAAAAACCGCACGCCGTGGATTGCCGCTGAAATTGAGAATGAGGTCTGGCAATACCTCGGCGGAATCTGCCGCACCCATGGATGGAAGGCGGTGCAAATAGGGGGCGTGGACGACCATGTCCACCTGTTGCTCGGTTTCCCGCCCACGCTGGCCTTGAGCGATGCAGCCAGGCGCATCAAGGGAGAATCCTCCAAATGGATCTCTGACAAATTCCCCCGCCTTTCAGAGTTCGCCTGGCAGGACGGATACGGACTCTTCACCATCGGCCATTCCCAGATCGAGGAGACCGTGAACTACATCCTGCGGCAACGCGAACATCACACCAAGAAAACGTTCGCTGAGGAATACCGCCGGTTTCTCCAGGTGCATGAAATTCAGGCGGACGATCGCTATATTTTCGGATGACGGATCGCGGCGGGTTCCGGTGTCGCGACGCGACACGTGCGTTGGATGCTCGATCCCGTGGGCTGAAGCCCACGGCTACCGTCCTTGACCGCTACGCGGTCGGTGCAAAGCAGGAATCCTCATGGGATGATGTGTCTGCTCGATTAGAGAGGCTGCTTCTGCCCGCAGTGCGCACAGGTGTGAAGTCCGAAGGCGCGAGTAAAGTACGGCGGCATCGTCGTAAGCCTTTTACCGCAATTTACACACTTCAGACGCCAGTAAGCAAGGTTTCCCAGAATGAGCCAGAGGAACATAAACACGAATCCGCCATTCCCACGGACATCATTTGTGACCTGAGAAAGAATGATTGCTAGGATGCCTCCTGCGATCACTCCAAGGTGTGTATTTTTAATTCGGCGAAGCATGGTTGGCTGGAGTGGGCCTTAGTGTCTCACGGATTATGTGGTTTGTCCCTCCCCGCAGCTACCATTCTCCAGCCATGGAGGACAGCACCAAAACGGCTGCCACCGCCCACAGCCAAAACCAGATGACCCCACCGAAGAAAAAGAGGCACCCATTAATGACGACGCCAATCATGCCGAAGAGGAGCCGTTGCCTTCCAGATGTTTCTGTAAACCATTCGAGCATTTCGTGGGTGGGTTAGTGCCCCAGGATGATCCTCACCCAGCGCGGAAGTAGCGCCGCCATTCGGCCTCGGGGTTGGATTCGAGGATTTCGTAGAGGGGGAACTGGTCGGCGAACTCTGGGAAGAAGGTATCGCCTTCGGCTGCAAAGGGCAGGAGTATAAAATGCCGTCCCTTTGGTTGGCGCAAGGGTTGTTGCGGTCGGCCGGTGGAGGTGATTGACGGTGGCTGGGGGCGCGGGTAGAGGGGGGATATGAAATTTCTCGCCGTCCTTTTTCTCATTGCCTTTTCGACACCACTGACGCACGCGGCGGATCTGCCTGCCGCCATTTCCCTGTGGCCGGAGGGGGCGGCGGGATCGGAGGGGAGGAAAGCGGAGGCGGAGAAGGTGGAGGGCAGCAATGTTTCCAATGTGCACAATCCGACGCTGACGCCTTTCCTGCCGAAGGAGAATGCGACGGGGGTGGCCGTGGTGATCGCGCCGGGAGGCGGGCACTCGGTGCTTTGTCTGGGGCACGAGGGTTATGCGCTGGCGGAGTGGTTCCAGGAGCATGGCATCGCGGCGTTTGTCTTGAAATACCGGCTCGCACGCGAGAAGGGCTCCACCTACACGATTCAGGAGCACGCCATGGCCGACGCGCGCCGCGCCCTGCGGATGGTGCGCAGCCGCGCGGCGGAGTGGGGACTGAAGGATGACCGCATCGGCATCATGGGATTCTCCGCGGGCGGTGAACTCGCGGCCTTCGCAGCCATGAAATCGGACAACGGAAAACCCGATGCCACGGACCCCATCGAACGAGCCAGCAGCCGTCCCGATTTCCAGGCGCTGATTTATCCCGGCACCTCCGACCTCTTCACCGTGGAGAAAGGCATGCCGCCCGTCTTCATCGCCTGCGGTTACAGCGACCGCCCGGACATCGCCAAAGGCATGGCCTCGCTCTATTTAAAATACAAGGAGGCCGACGTGAAGGCCGAACTGCACATCTATTCGAACGCCAGCCACGGCTTCGGCTTCCGCCCGGAAACCACCACAGCCGCCGGCGCCTGGCCCCTGAGGTTCCGGGAGTGGCTGGTGGACAGCGGCTTCATCAAATAGCCCCGGGGGAAATTGTCCGCCCCCGCGCCACAATCTACTTGCCGACGGGCGTGATTGCCAACAAGTGGCGTGTTCACCGTCATGAACACTTCGCCTGATCCCACTCCCTCTCCTGCTTCCGAATCCGAGACACGCGCCCTGCTGGCGGTGCGTCGGGACAAACTTCAGGCCTTGAAGGATCGCGGGGTCGAACCCTTCGGTGGCCAATACACGACGACGCACGCGCCGGGGGAGTTGCAGTCCAATTTTGCCGAAGGCCTGCACGTGAGGGTGGCCGGGCGCATTTCCGCATGGCGTGACATGGGCAAGACGCAGTTCTTCGATCTTTCGGACATCCACGGGCGCATCCAGTGTTTCCTCAATGCCAAGGCTGCGTCGGAGGAGTTGTGCGCGTTGTTTACGCAGTGCCTGGATTTGGGAGATTGGATTGGCGTGGAAGGGGAAACGTTTATCACCAAAACCGGCGAGCCGTCGATCAAGGTCAAGGGCATCACGGTGCTGACGAAGGCGCTGCGGCCGATGCCGGACAAGTGGCATGGCGTATCGGACCGGGAGATCAAGTATCGGCAGCGTTATCTGGACCTGATGTCGAACGCCCGCAGCCGGGAGATTTTCGTGATGCGCAGTCGGATGGTGGCGGAGATCCGTCATTTCCTGATTGAGCGTGGTTTTCTGGAAGTGGAAACGCCGATGCTGCAGGGGATCGCCGGAGGTGCGGCGGCGCGGCCGTTTGTGACGTATCACAACGCGCTGGCTCAGAATTTCTATCTGCGGATCGCGCCGGAGCTCTATCTGAAGCGCCTGCTGGCGGGTGGATTTACGAAGGTGTTTGAGCTGAATCGCAATTTCCGCAACGAAGGCATCTCGCGCCGGCACAATCCGGAGTTCACGATGCTGGAGGCATACTGGGCGTTCGCGGACTTCACAATCATGGCGGATCTCGTCGAGGAAATGACCTGCCATCTGGCGGAAAAATTTATCGGGACCTTGCAGATCGGGCACAAGAATGAGGCCGGGGAACCGTTGCGGACGATCAATCTCGCGCGCCCGTGGCGTCGTGCGGCGTATAAGGATTTGCTGCGCGGCATTGATCCGCAATGGTTCGACTATACTCCGGAGCAGCGCCGCACCCGTTGCGCGGAACTGGGCGTGGAGATTTCCGCAGCGATGGAGGATTACGAAGTCACGCAGCAGGTGTTCGAGAAATTGATCGAGGAGAAGACCTTCGATCCCTGTTTCGTCACGCATGTGCCCGCGGAACTCGTACCGCTGGCCAAACAGAATGTGGCGGATCCCTCGGTGGTGGATGTTTACGAACTCATCATCAATGGGCAGGAAATTTCGCCGGGGTATTCCGAGTTGAACGATCCGATCGTGCAGCGCGAGCGTCTCGCCCATCAAGCCGGTGAGGAAGTGCAGAATGTGGACGAGGAATTCATCCTCGCTCTGGAGCACGGCATGCCGCCTGCAGGTGGCATTGGCGTGGGAATCGACCGGCTGATCATGATGCTTACCGGAGCCGAAACCATTCGCGACGTGATCCTCTTTCCGCAGCTGAAAAACAAGGAATTGTAGTTATCGGAACGCCAGCACACGGCTGAGGAATCGCTGCACGGCGGGGTCCCTGGCGTGATCGAAAAGTTGCGCGGGCGCAGCGTGCTCGATGATTTTTCCATCGGCCACAAAGGCGATAATATCGGCCACGGCGCGGGCGAATCCCATTTCATGCGTCGCGAGGATGACCTGCTGGCCTCCGCTGATGAGTTCGCGAATCAGCTCGAGGACTTCGACGGTCATTTCGGGATCGAGCGCTGCTGTGGGTTCGTCGAGAAAGAGGATTTCCGGTTTGGCCACGAGCGCGCGGATGAGGGCCACACGCTGCTGCTGGCCGCCGCTGAGCTGGCCAGGGTGCTTGTGCGCATGGGTGGCGAGCCCGAAGCGTTCGAGGTTTTCCCCGGCGATGGAATGGGCCTGGGCGGGGGATTGCCCGTGAACCTGGACCAGCGGAAGCGTGATATTTTCCAGGGCCGTGAGGTGGGGGAAAAGGTTGTAGCCCTGAAAGAGGAAGCCGTTGCGGCGGCGCCAGGGCAGGAGGTCGGCTTCGTTGTTGGAGAGCGTGGTGCCGTTGACTTCGATGGTGCCGGAGTCGGGGATTTCGAGGCCGCCGAGGTGCCGGAGTAGTGACGATTTCCCACCGCCAGAAGGACCGATGAGGGCGAGGCATCGGGGATCGCCGGGGAGGGCGAGGGAAAGATCATCGAGCGCGCGCTGCGTGCCGTAGGTTTTGCAAAGATGGGCGACGTTTAATTTCATAAAATGCGCCACCTCCTCTCCAATCTCCGCGCTAGATAACTCAGCGGCAGCGTGAGAGCCAGATAGCCGATGGCCATGGGGATGTAGCCCTCAAGCGAGACACTGGCGGTGCTCACCGCGACGTCCGTTTGCTTCGCAAATTCCATGACGCCGATGACGCTGAGCAGACTGGAATCCTTGACGAGACTGGCACTCTGGCCCGCCATGCCCGGCAGCACCCGGCGCAGCGCCTGCGGGAGGATGATCCATCGCCATGTCTGCCAGCGACTGAGCCCCAGCGCCTTGGCCGCGTCCCACTGGCCGCGTTCGATGCTGGCCACGCCGCCGCGCAGGATTTCGGCCATGTAGGCACTTTCGAAGACCACGAGCAGGACGATGCCCGCGGTGATTTTGTCATTTAAATGAAAGGCGGAGGCGACGACATAATATCCCAGCAGCAACTGCGTGAGGAGCGGGGTGCCCCGGATGATTTCCACGATCATCCGGCAGACCGTGCGCAACACTGGTTCCCTGACCTGTTGGCCAATCGCCAGGAGCAGACCGAGCACCACCGTTCCGACCAGCGCGGCTGCGGAAATGCCAATCGTCAGCAGCCAGCCGCGACCCATGAGTTCGCGGTATTCCCAGATGCCCGGCCAGTTCCAATGATACCGCAGCGCCGCCAGCACCTGCCAGCATCCGAGCGCCAGAGCCAGTAAAACCAGGCCTCCCAGCACCACCGACCAAAGCATTTTTGGTGGAGAAGTCATTCCATGATAAAGGGGACACCCTGCGCGGCGAGCGCTGCCTTTTCGGCCTTCAAATACTGATCGGCCAGCTTATCGAAACCCCCGGCGGCGCGGAATTCCTTGAGGAAAGCATTGATCTGGGCGAGAAATTCCGGGTTGCCTTTCGCGACGGCCATCGCCCAGGGACCAGCCTCCAGCGGGGCGAGCAGGGCGCGGGTGGATTCGGGTTGCGACAGGTGCATTTTCAAAATGCTGAGCTGGTCGTAAATGAACGCGTCGGCCTTGCGCTGGGTGATTTCCAGCAGGCAGGCGGCGGTCTGATCCTGCAGCACGATTTCCGCCTGTGGGATCGTGGATTTCACATAGTCCACGGCAGTTGTGCCGAGTCGCGCGACGATCTTGCGGCCAGGCTGATTTAAATCAGTGACGGACTGCACATTGGAATCCTTCGGCACGAGCAGCGCCAGTCCCACGCGGCAGTAGGTGTCACTGAAGTCCAAGGATTCCCGGCGCTTGGGGGTATCCGTCATGGAGGAAAGGATCACATCGATCTTGCCGGTCTTGAGCGCCGTTTCCAGTCCCTTGAAGGCCATGACTTCAATCTGCAAGGGGCGGCCCAGCTTCTGAGCCATCGCCTCCGCCATGCGCACACTTACGCCATCCGGTTTGCCCGTGGCATCCGACATTTCAAAAGGCGGCGTGCTGAGTTCCATGCCGACACGCAGCGGAGGCGGTCCACTGTCCGAGCGTGGAGAACAGCCCGCCAGAACTCCGAGGAGGAGGAGCAGCGCAGAAAGACAGGGAAGGGTGGTTCGCAACATGGGACGAGAGTAACGACGATCCACCGCGATGCCGCAAAGGATTTTGCCAGACGGCTGCTTGCCATGAGCCCGATCGCGCGTATTTCTCCATTTCACTGTCCAACCCCGTTATTTCCATGTCGTTCCCACTTCGCAGCCCCAGAGATACCGTTGGGGGCATCGTCCTCTTCGGTCGAATCCTTGATAAAATCCGCCTCAATGCCCAAGGCAAGCTTCCTGAGGGCTACCATTTGGGATTCATCGCGGGAAATCGGACGTTCGATGACCGGGTGTGCCGGTTTCTGAACGTCGATTTCGATGCACTCACCGCCCGCACGTTGCAGGGTGGGAGTGATGAGGAAATTCTCGAATGGTGTTTTGCCACCAGCGGGCGTCCTGACGAGGAGCAGATCGAAGTATGGAACACATTCATGATGAAACGCGGATGGCGGGACAGCGGCACGCCCAGCCTGATTCGCAGCCGCGAGGAGGCGGGATTGGCGGATCGGATGGATCTGGTGACGTTTTTCGACCTCATGGACGTCGAGGAAGGCCGGGCCTCCTGAGCGAAAATCGATCCGTGGCGAGGATCTGAGGGCCCCGAAAATAGGCGGAGCATGTTTTGACAAAAATTGGGAAATTGGGCAAACTCCACCTCCCCCCCCCAATTTTTCATCATGCGCTGTCTCCGGATTTTCCTCCTCCTCCTCTCCCTTGGCTGTGGCCATGCCGGAACGGTCGTCACCCTTGGCAACATCGCCCAGTTCACCGGCCCGGACGATCCGAATTTGGATCTGGTGGGCAATTTCGATTACGCCGTCAACTTCAGTGCCAACGACCCGGTGCGCACCGTGAAGGGCCTGGCGTTCAAGCCGGACACGCAGGTCATTCCGGGTGCCAGTTTCCTGGGCCCGCAGAATGTCACGCCATGGCAGACGAAGCCGGAATTCGGGGTGACGGCGGATGCGAACGAGTTGGAGGAAATCATGCAGGACATCCGCTGGGCGGTTTCTCCCGGCGAGAAACTCCAGGCCACGCTGGCGGTGACTCCCGGGATTCTTTACAAGGTCCAGGTGCTTTTCTCCGCCAACAATGGCGGGGAGAACCGCCGCTGGGACATCCGCTTCAACGGGCAGAACGCGGTGGACGAAATAACCTCCTTCGGACACAGCACGGGTGCCAGCTACTCCATCAATCGCGCCACGGTGTGGTCCTACGAATTCACTCCCACCTCCTCGCCCATCACCGTGGAGATGGGCAATTTTTTTGGATTGAACGATGGCGGCGACCGCAATCCCATCTGGCAGGCGCTGACGCTGGAGCGCGTTTATGTTCCGCCCTTTCCAGACGATCTCACGCTGGCCCCGACGCAGTTCTTTCCCGCTCAATCCGCCTACATCGGAAATTTTGTGGTCACCGATGGAAAATTTGCCGCGACCCACAATCTTACCTTTGTGGCGGGCGCGGGGGCGACGGATAACGCGAAATTTTCCCTCAGCGGAAACCAATTGTTTCCCTCACCTTTCGATTTCTCCACGCAGCCGGCGGGGACGAACTATTCCGTCCGCGTGCGGGCCACCGATGCGGAGGATGGGGCGCGGTTCATTGAGAAAGCGTTCACAATTGGTCTTACTGCCCCCCATGCGCCTACGTCGGTTGGGCTGAATGCACCGTCCATCAGCAGTGGCTTGCTGGCGGGGTATTTCGCCGGAAAGCTGGTGGCGGCGGATGCGGACAGTTTCGACCGGCATTCGTTTCAACTCGTGGCCGGGCCGGGCAGTGGCGACAACGCTTTCTTCACCGTCGTGGGCGATGAGCTGCGGATTGCCTCCGTGCTGCCGCCCGGAACCACCAGCGTTTCCCTGCGCCTGCGGGCCACGGACCTCTCGGGGCTGATGGTGGAAACCGCGCTCATGCTGCCCGTCACCGACCCGGTCTTGCGCATCAATGAAGTCCTGTCCGTTGCCACGGCGGCGTCGCTCCCGCTCGATCAGGAATCGAAGCCGCAGGATTGGATCGAGCTGTATAACGAACAGGCGCAGCCGGTCAGCCTGCAGGGATGGCATCTCACGGATGACCCGGCGCTGCCCGGCAAATGGACGCTCCCCAATGTGGTCATCCCGCCCAATGGCTATTACCTGATTTTCGCCAGCGGCTCGGGGGCCATCTTTGCCAGCGGTCCCCCGCACACCAATTTCAGCCTCAGTCAAAATGGGGAGCATCTCATTTTGTCGCGCGCGGATGGGGTGGTCGTCAGCGATTTCAATCCTCCGGAGCAATTTCCCAACAAGGCCTGGGGAGTGGAGGGCGGGGGCATCGGATCAGGCTATCTTAGAACGCCCACGCCCGGCGCGCTGAACTCCCAGCTGGCTCTGGCCGGCCGCAACGATGTACTATTCAGTGTGCCCCACGGCCACATGACGGCGGCATTTCCCCTGACCCTGACCGCCACCGTGCCGGATTCCATCATCCACTACACGCTGGACGGAAGTCTTCCCACGCTCGCCAGCCCGGTCTTTTCCGTCCCCATCACCATCACGCCCACGGCAGGCTCCACGCAGTCAGGAACCCGCATCGTCCGCGCCTTCGCAGCGCATCCGGATGCCGCCTACACGCCGGTGACGACGCAGACGTATTTGTTCGTCAACGGAGTCGTGAATCCCAACACCGACGGCGTCATCGCGCAGTCCAATCTCATTGCCTCGATCAAAAATCACCCCACCTACGGCCCGCTGATCGATGACGCGATTCTCGCCCTGCCCACTGTTTCCGTGGTGATCAATGTCGCGGGCGACCTGCCCTATGCCGAAACTGAGAGCAGCGTGGAACTCTTCGATCCCCAGAATGGCGAGCCGGGCTTCACCATTCCTGCGGGCATTGCCCGGAGCGGCACTACCAGCCTTGGCTATCCCAAGGGCAGCATGAGCGCACGCTTCCGGGGCGAATACGGCCAGCCGAAACTCATCTATCCCGTCTTTGGCCGGCATCCGCACGATCCCCTTGGCGCAACGAACGAATTTCAGGAACTCCGTCTGCGCAGCGGTTCGCACGACACTCACTCCTGGCTCGGCACCGCGGAAAACCCTCCCGTTCCCTACGGCTCCCCGTCTGTTTTCCGCAGTGGCGATGCGCAGCTGGTGCGCAACATTTGGATCGAGGACATGCAGCTGCTCATGGGACAGCCCGGCAAGCACGGGCGGATGGTGCAGATGTTTGTGAATGGAAATTACTACGGTATCTACCACATTCAGGAGCACGCGGATGACGACTACATGGGCTCCTATTTTCCAGGCGGCAGCGATGATTACCACTACACGGGCGGCGGCACCACCGGCAGCGTCCATGGCAGTGAATCGTGGAGCACCGTTTGGGCGCAAATGAAAGCATCGCTCTCCAATTACACCGAGGCCAAGCGTTGGGTCGATGTCACGAATCTCGCCGATTACATGATCCTCAGTTTCTATGCGGGCAACGACTGGGATTGGAGTGCGCAACACAATTGGGGAGCGGCGGGTCCGCGCCTTCCGGACTGGGGTGGATGGAAATTTTTCTCGCAGGATCAGGACCTCTGCCTGCAGGATTTGAATGCCAATTGCACCGACCAGAATGTTCCCGATGGGGTGTTCACATCGCTCATGGCCTTTCCGGATTTCAAAGTCCTCTTCCGGGATCGTGTTTACAAACATTTCTTCCACGATGGTGTGCTGACCCCGGCCAAAGCAGGTGGCTTCTACAGCCTGCGCACCACGGAGATCAATACCGCCATCGTCGCTGAAACCGCGCGCTGGCAGCCAACGAGCAGTGTGGGCCCGCTGCCATGGGACCGTGATGGCGAATGGTCCGTGGAGAGAAACTACATGCTGAACACCTTTTTCCCGGGGCGCACCACGGTGCAGTTGAACCAGTTCAAAGCCATCAGTGGCTGGTATCCCTTGGATGCACCCGAGATGAGCCAGTGGGGCGGTGCCATCGCGCCGGGAACCGAGGTTACCATGACCGGTCCGGCGAATTCGGTCATTTACTACACCACTGATGGGAGCGATCCACGTCTTCCCGGTGGGGCGGTCAACCCCACTGCCTCCATTTATCGCCTGGGGAGCTTGGATGTGCTGTTAATCCAGCCCTACGACAGAATTGCCAATCAGGGTGCCACTTGGAAATACCTTGTGCCCACCAGCGATCCCGGGCAATCTTGGAAAACCAATGCCTACGTGGACACCGCCTGGCCGCAGGGGCGGGTGGAATTTGGGATGGCGCAGCCCTTTACGGTCACCACCATTCCCAGGGTGGATATCAATCCCAACCAGGCAGGCAATCAGTTTAATCTCACCAGTTATTTCCGTCACACGTTCAACGTCGCCGATCCCAGTGTGGTCTCGGCCTTGAAAATTCGCATCAAACGCGATGACGGCGCCGTCGTTTATCTTAACGGTCAGGAAATCTACCGCGTCTCGATGCCAGCGGGGGCCATCGGTTTCACCACGCCGGGTAACAATGGGGTTTCGGTGACGGACGATGGTCAGACCTGGATTCCTCAGACCATCCCGCTCGGTCAGTTCACCCTCAATGCCGGCAGCAATGTCATGGCCATCGAGGTCCATAACTCCAGCGCCTCTGACCTTGATCTCAGTTTGGATTTTGAACTCAAGGCGACCATGGCACCCAGTCATCAATTCATCAACTCCGCCACCACCCTCAAGGCCCGGGCGCTCGTAGGCACCGAGTGGTCGGCCGTCAACGAGGCCTCCTTTTACCTCACAGGCACTCAGCCCGCCTCGACGGCGAATCTGACTCTTTCTGAAATTCATTACCACCCGGAAGGCAGCGGCCAGGGCGACGCGGAGTTCTTGGAATTTAAAAATACCAGTTCCAATCCCGTGGATTTGACCGGCGTGCAGATTGGTGGGGCGGTGGTGTTCACCTTTCCCTCCGGCATCGTCCTGCTTCCGGGCGAGCATGTGGTGGTGGTGAAAGATTTGAATCTTTTTGACGCCCGCTACCGCACCGTTACCTCGCCCTGGTATCATGCCGGAATCCGCGTGGCGGGCGCATGGTCGGGATCGCTGGCCAATGGCGGCGAAAGCATCATCGTGCTCGCGGCGAACGATGCTCCCATTTACACCTTCTCCTATGATGACGCCGGAGCCTGGCCGGGACGTGCGGACGGTGGTGGCAGTTCCCTGGAACTCAGCAATCCCGCCTCCGCCCCCACCACCCTTCCCGACAAAGTCGCCTTCCTGGGAGCTCCGGAGAACTGGCGTCCCTCCTCCGAATTCCACGGCACTCCGGGCTACGCCGGCAGCGGCCCGGATAACCGCATCGTCATCAACGAACTACTCTCCTCCTCCCTCCCGCCAGCCACGGATTTCATTGAGTTGCTGAACATCAGTGGTGTCAGCCAGAGCCTTGGCGGGTGGTTCCTGAGCGACAGTTCATCTGACTATCGGAAATTCAAAATTCCCGCCGGAACCAGCCTGGCCCCCGATGCCTTCCTCGTTTTCAACGAATCGCATTTCAACAACCCGGGCAATCCCGCCAGTCTCGTGCCTTTCTCCCTCAACAGTTCCGGCGATGATGTCTTCCTGGTGCAGGCCGACAGCGCGGGCAATCTGCTGAAATTTGTCGACCGCGTGGAATTCTCCTCGACCCCCGGCGACATGACCTACGGCCGCGCGCCGGACGGCACCGGAGCCTTTGCCCTGCTGCGCAGCAACTCACCCGGGGCCGCCAACGCCGCCGCCATCCCCGAATACGCCGCCTGGGTCGCCGCCGAATTTCCTGCCAATGCACCCGGCACCACCACCGCTCTCTCCGCCGATCCCGATTTTGACGGTCTCAACAACCTTCTGGAGTTCGCTTTCAAACTTGACCCCCTCATTCCCAACGGTTCACCGGTCAGTGTTGCAGCCTCCACAGGCGGAAGCCCGCTGGAAATCACCTACAAACTTCGCCACGACGTGCCCGGCCTGACCGCAAGGGTCGATGTTTCCGACGATCTTGAAACATGGGACATCACGGAATCGCGCATCGAATTGCTCAACCAGCCCCCGCAACCCGACGGCACCACCACCCACACCGCCCGGCTCAATCCGCTCCCCGCCTCTGTGAGGACCTTTTTGCGCATTACCATCGGCCTCTGAGCCGTCCTTGATAGAGGCTGGGAATGAGGGGCGATCCCCTTTGAGCGTGCGTGGATCATGAGAAAATACACAATAAAACTTGTCTCCGGTAAGATTATTTATAGGATGTTCGAAATTCATCAAAAAATAATGAAACCGCCCTTAGGAAATACTCCTCGGAAATCAACCATTATATTGATTGGCTTGGCGGTTTTCAGCATGGGGTTGTGGTTTTGGTTCCACCAACGGAACCTTG
>CALQSQ010000113.1 GCA_943333275.1 Akkermansia muciniphila | reverse complement strand
ACTCCGCCACCGACAGCCCGCTGCCATCAAGTTCACGCAGCACCGCCACGCGCCGTTGCATAGGATTCATCGCACTCATACCCCCACCTCTGCCACATTTCCCAGAGCCCTGCCTGCGAAACCCGATGGGGGATGGTCAAACGCTTACGATGAAAGTGTAGCTTCCGTTGACAAGCGTGGAGCCTGGCTGCGGGAGGGCTCCTAGGAATTGCCATTGGTGTGTCGATGTGTTGTACAGCGTCACCAGATTGTGGGGCGGAGTATCCCAACCCGATCCCGTCCAGTAGAGGTTGTCCGAATTCCGGCGGATGAAGCCATTCACATGCAGAATGCCGCCGACGTCATTGGCGGTTCCCGTGAACGCATAGGAAGCCGTGGTAATGCTCGATCCGTTCGCTGGGGAAGTAATGGTCACCGCTGGGGGATTGGTATCGACGGTGAAAGTGATATTGTTCACACCGGATTGATCCTGTGACTGGTTCCCGCTGTTATCCTGAGTGCTGGCGCTGAGCGTGTATTGGCCGCTGAGGCCGTTGTTCGCGTTATCCGGGAGAGTGCCGGTAAAGGTCCAGGTGGTGCCGATAACCGGAACAGAGATTGTCGCGGGGTTGGAAATCCAGCTATTGCCATCCCAGAATTTGCCGCTGCTGACTTGGAATAAAGTCAGGTTGACTGAGTTGCCTGCGATGCCACTGCCACCTCCATCCGAGGCCGTTCCGGAAATGGTCGTCAGCGTCGGAATAAACGAATTATGGCTCGGTGTGGTGATTCCCACCACGGGGCGCGTGTGGTCCGTCACCGTGAAGTTGGCGGAAAACTCCGACGTGCTTCCATCCGGACCGGTCGCCGTTGCCGTCACAAATTGACCCATTGAACTCGGGGAATTTGGGATGCTGACGCCAAACAACGCATTGCCCGCCCCATCGGTCATCACAGTCACCGCCTTCAGCAGGTAGGTTGCTCCGCCATGGTGCGTCAAATGATCGTCACCGGCATCCGACAGATAGAGATCAATGACATAGCTGGTGCTTGGCAGACTGTTCAGCGTTCCGGTGACAAAGGTGGACGAGCCGCTGGATTCGGCTGTAGTCAAAACCGGATAGTTCTGCAACTCATTCGGACCCGTGTCAGAATCGCCCTCATCATTTGCACTCGTGCCGGCTCCAGGGCCGAGATCTATTCCTACTGCGGCGTTGTTGCGGAATCTGTTGCCTCGGATCGTATTGCCTGAACACTCGGGGACGCCGGGGTCCGCTCCCAGAATATAAAGCCCGAACAGGTTGTTTTCGATGAAATTGGCGTTGGGCTCCATGTCCGCCCGAGCCCTTATCCCCAGCGGCGAACCAATCACATTGTTGCTCGCTCCGCTACCGATCAGAATCCCATAGGCGCTACCCACTTCGGGCGTTCCGTCCAGGAATGACACCCCGCCAATTCGGTTGCCCGAAATAAGATTCTGAGAGGTGCCTATTCCGGAAATCCAAATCCCAGCTTGACTCTGCCCTCCAATCAAGTTGCCGTCACCAGAACCCGGGCCGCCAATGCCATTGCCGGATGCGCCAGCTGTTAGACTGATCCCGACCTGCCCCCCCGGAAGCGGGCCTAGGCCGAGGGCATCCACTCCCACGTAGTTTCCCTGGACGATATTCTGCGTCGTTCCATCACCTGTGAGTTGGATCCCACCACCCACGATATTACGCTCACCGGCATTGCTGCCTCCTATGAAGTTTTCCGAAGCACCCCCCCCAATCAGTATCCCAGTTCCGCCCGCTACAACTGACGCGCCAGTGGCATCTACACCCACAAAATTGCCCTGCACCATATTGAAGGAGGACCCCGCTCCTTCGATTGAAATCTGGGCAATTGAATTACCGGCCACCAGATTACCTTGCCCCGCATTGGCTCCGCCGATTTTGTTAATCGATGCACCAGATAAAACGAAAATTCCAATCGCATTCCCTAAGGTGGCATTCGTGCCGGTCGCATTCACTCCCACAAAATTCCCCTGAATGCTGTTATCAGAGGTTCCGGCTGAACTTAGAAAAATCCCCGCCACACTATCCCCTCCTATAAGGTTTCCATCCCCGGGATGCAGTCCCCCAATCAGATTAGCGGTAGCTCCCGATATAAAAATTCCGACAAAACTCCCCGGAACGGGGTTGCTGCCCGTGGCATCCACTCCCAAGTAGTTACCCTGGATCACGTTGCTTGTCGCGCCTGAGCCACCAACAAGAATCTCAGCAACGCTGTGTCCTGAAATGACATTTCGAGCACCTCCTTCACTGCCGCCGATTTTATTGGCCGGAGCGCCATCGATGAAGATGCCAACATTGTTACCGCCAACAGCAGTCCGGTTGGTGCCAGTGGCATCTAGACCCAAGTAGTTGCCCTGAATGATGTTGCCTGTCGATTCAGGCCCAACCACAGTTATATTCGGCCCGGTACTTCCGGAGATGACATTGCGTGCCCCATCTGAAGTGCCGCCGATCAAATTGGCCGGGGCGTTAAGGAGCATGACTCCACTCCTGCTGCCGGGAATGGGGATGGTGCCAGTGGTATCCAGTCCCAAGTAGTTGCCCTGAATGATGTTGCCTGTCGTGCCTGCGCCAATCATCCCAATTCCCTTTCCGTTTATGACATTACGTGCCCCATCTGAAGTGCCGCCGATCAAATTGGCCGGGGCGTCAAGCATGGCTATTGCCACCTCACTCCCCGGAATGGGGTTGGTGCCAGTGGCATCCATTCCGAAGTAGTTGCCCTGAATGATGTTGCCTGTCGTGCCAGCGCCAATCATCCCAATTCCATTTCCGTTTATGAGATTGCGTGCCCCAGCTGAAGTGCCGCCGATCAAATTGGCCGGGGCGCCAAGCATGCCTATTGCCACCCCACTCCCCGGAATGGGGTTGGTGCCAGTGGCATCCGTTCCGAAGTAGTTGCCCTGAATGATGTTGCCTGTCGCGCCAGCGCCAATCATATTAATGCCACCTGTTGAACCCCAAATGACATTACGATCCACTTCTAAGGTGCCGCCGATCAAATTGGCTGGGGCGTTAATCAAGCTTATTCCAATCTCGCTTCCTATAACCGAGTCCAAGCCAGAGGCCCCTACGCCGATATGGTTCCCTTGAATGATATTTCCACCGATGCCAGTTCCGAAGATCACAATTTGTGTAGAGTTGCCGCTGATGACGTTACCTGAGATGAGGTTAACATGAGCCCCCCCCCCCTGTGAGGACTATTCCATTAGTATTGCCTGTGGCTGTCTGACCATCAGAATCCACACCGATATAACAGCCTGTGATCAGCACTCGGTCACCGGAAATCGTAATTGCCGTCCCATCGAAATTCCCCATTCCGATGGCCCGCACTGTCCAGTCCGAAAAATCGATCTCCAATCCAACAACCTCCACCCCCGCCTGGCTTCCATCGATGAAAATCAATGGCACCCCAGCATAACCGGGCTGGGACGAGCCGTCGATCTCAACCGCAGCCAGAACTATCGGCAACGGGGACAGCGCCTGAATGGTATGTGGTCCGACACCCGGAATGTTAAAGGAGATGGTTGTGGCCTGCCCGGCTCCGATACCCTCAAGCGCATCCCGCAACGAACCGGCCCCGCTGTCATTGTCATTGGTGACAACGACGGCCCCCGCAGCGGAGATCAGAGCCCATCCGCAGCCCAGCACATGCAGGATGCTCCGGGAAGCCCGCATCGAGAGAAAAGCCCCTGGCCTGGGCTGCGATGGGTTCGGTAGGCGGTTTTTCAACCACCGGATCAACAAACCTCCCGACAAAGCGAAGGCGGACAGCAGAGGACGGAACAGGGGCAGATAATTCATAATAGGGAGTGAAGACAAGGAGGTTGTGCCTTAATCTTCGCCGTCCAGCCGCCCGTGTTACGGCGAATCTATTTTATTTTCAAAATCAGCCTGCCGCAGCCTTCACCGGCCCCCAGCCGTCCCGGAAAGCCGAACGCGCAACTCGGCGGCGGTGCTGGATTTTTCATCCACTGGCAACCGATCGAGCAAGGCAGCGGCAATCTCTGCACCGATTTTCACAAACTCGGCCCGCGCCTCCGGCCAGCGATTGGTGGCGGTCTCCAGCAGGGCAGCGGTCTCCTGGGCGGAGCGGAGTGCCTGGGCTTGCTCGGTGAGAGCGTCTACGGACATTTGGTTGGCAGCGGCGGCGAATCGCATGAAGGCGGCGATGGCAGAGGCAGAAGCATTTCCGCGAACCGTCGCCCGGATGAGATGCGTGGCGCTGGAGAGGACATTGCGCTCCAGCAGGGTATCCCCAGGGTGCGCCTCGTTGATGGCTTGGCGGAGATCGAGCCCCTTCGAGGCATGGCTGGCTGAAAGCGTGGGATCCTCCTCCAGAAATTGGTCCGCAAGCCGATTGTGGATGAAGGCTTCCACCGTGTGTATGAAGTCACCGGGAGGCCTGGTGGCGGCGGCCAGCGCGAGCTTTTCCAACCAGGATTCATAGTAGTGCTGGCGGGCCTTGAGGTCGGGTTCATGCTCCGCCTGCGCCTGCAACGGCCCGCAGAGGGCCCACCATTCGCTGTGGGCAGCGTCTGTGGCTGAAAGGCGGGCGAATTCCTTCTCCACGGAAGGAGCCGCTTCGACAGGGACTACGGTCCACTGGGCATTGGCGGCGGCCTCGCGTTGCCGGAAGCCCTTGGCTTTTTCAGCGTCACCGCCCGCTTCCAGTGCCTGAGCCATGACGCGGAGGCACTAGGTGAGGTGATTGAGGGCTACCTTGTGCCCGGGGTGTTCCACCACCATTTCCTCTGCTAGGCGGATGGCATCCGTCAGGAAAGGGATCGCCTCCGCTGGTCGCCCGGATTTCACCATGGCCACTCCCATGCGGAAGGCACTGTAGGAATACATTTGGTTCTTGGGGCCATACCGTTGCGTCACAAAAGCATGCCAGGCGGTGAAGCGCCGGAGCATTTCCGGATAGTCCTGCTGCTCTTCGGCAAGGGATCCCATGGAGACATCGATCTCTGAAAGTTCCGCAGGGAGGTCAGGATCCTCCGGTCTGTCTTTAATGAGCTGCAAGAGGATTTGCTGAGCTACAAGGTATTCGCTCCGGCATTCATCCAATTTCTTGATGTAGCCGAGCGCGTTGGCGATCGCTTCGTGGGCATGAGCCACCGCACGAGGAGCCTGGGCATCTGAAGTGAGCGCTGCCACGCGCTGCGCCTCCTCCAGCATTCGCCGTGCGTCGCCCAGAGCCTCTGGATATCGTCCGCAGGCCATCCGGTGCTCAGACCGGTCGCGCAGTGCCTTGACCATGCGGAACCCGACTGCGGCATCCCGGGGTGCGGCATCTCGTGCCGATTGCACCAGCGCCAAGGCTTCAGTGTAAAGGGCATCCGCCTCGTCCCGCAATCCCCGCACACCAATCACGTTGCCTTTCACGACCAGGACATCAGCCAGCTGGATGGCTGAAAGGGGGTTGTTTCCAGAGGAGGCGCGTTTTTCCCGATAATTCGTCACCGCCCGATCCAGGACAGATTCCATGGCTCCGAGATTTCCAGTGGGCTCGAGCCGCTGACGCAGGTCTGTGAGCAGGAACTGAATGAGATCGTCCGTCTTGGCTTCCGCCTTGACGGCCGCCATGCGGCGTTCATTGGCATCGCGTCGGGCCAGCCATGCATAAATGGCGCTGCCTCCGGTCAGGAGGGTGATGCCAGCCAATACCACCGCCGCACGGGCTCGTTGCGCGAGTTTGCGGCGCAGGGCCCGTTCGCGATTTTCCTGCTGAAGCCGGCGATCCGCCGCCTGGAGCAGTGCCTCTCGGAACTCCGCGACAGAGCCGTGACGCCGCGTCGGATCGCTCTGCAAGGCCCGGAGGACCACACCATCAAAAGCCGGATCAATCTCAGGATTGCGCACGGAAGGAGGATCAAAGACACCGCGCGGAAGCTCGCCGGTGAGCAATTCGTAGGCTAGCACGCCAAGACTGTAGAGATCGCTGGCAGCGGAAGCCCCCGCTCCCGCCAGTTGTTCCGGCGCGGAGTATTCCAGCGTGCCGAGAGTGGTTCCTCCCATGGTGAGTCGCGAAATGGCGAGATGGTTTTCACTGAGCAGCGCCAGCCCGAAATCTGCCAACCGGGGCCGGCCTTCCCTGGTCAGGAGAATGTTTGAAGGTTTGATATCGCGATGAATGATACCCTGTGCATGGGCTGCCTCCACCGCACCGCACACGATCACCAGCAGCGGAATGACTTCGTCCACCGACAGCCTCCCGCGAGCCATGCGCTGAGCGAGGTCCTCGCCATCAACGAATTCCATGACGTAATAGAGGTGCCCCGCCACTGTCTCGCCCGTGTCATAGACGGCCACGATATCGGGATGCACAAGACCAGCGGTGGTCATGGCTTCACGGCGGAAGCGATCCGCAAACCCAGGCGCATCCCCGAGTTCCACTGGCATTACTTTGATCACCACCGTGCGCGCCAACTTCTTCTGCACAGCCCTGTAAACCGCGCCCATGCCGCCTCGACCGATCATCATCTCAATGGCAAAATCCGGCAGCAGGGGTGTCAACTCAGCCACCGTGGGCACGGGAAACGGATCGCCATGAGTTTCGCTCTTCGTCCCCACCCCCATCGCCACCCCCATGACACGTCCCGGGTCCAGCCCACGGAGAGGATCGGAAGCGGGGAAATCAGAATGGGTGGGCATGGCAGCAATGAAAAGGCGGATCAGAATCCGGCAACGGTATCTTCGCTGATTGCGGCGTGGCGTTACACGCGTGCGGAAAGATCATTGTTTTCCTGATGTCGGGCAGGTTGTCTCCGGCACTTGGGGCGGCTAGGTTTCCGCACCAATGCCAGAGGACACCGTCATTACCCCGAAATTTCCCGCCACCCGCTGGAGTGTTGTGCTCACGGCAAGTGGCCACGGGGTGGAATCGCACGCGGCTCTTGAAGAGTTGTGCCAACTCTATTGGTTTCCTCTTTATGCCTTCGCCCGTCAGCGGGGATTGACTACGGAGGATGCGGAGGATCAAACCCAGGAGTTTCTGGCACAGGTGGTCGGGGGTGGTATGCTCAGCACTGCCCTGCCAGAGCGCGGCAAGCTGCGGACTTATTTGCTGGCAGCCTTCCAGCTTGATCTCATCGATGCCCACCGGCGCTCCCATCGTGAAAAGCGTGGCGGCGGTATCACTTTTGTTTCGTTGGAAACGCTAAGCGCCGAGGATCGGTTCCTCACAATCTCTCTGCATGAATCCCCTGCGAGCGCCTATGACCGTGCGTGGGCGATGACGTGCCTCGATACTGCGGTAAATCTGCTCGCGGCGGAATATGCTTCACGGGGGCGCGATCCCTTATTCCAAGCGCTGCGTTCTTTCCTCGATCCAGACCTCAATGGGGACTACACGGTGGCTTCCAAAGCGATTGGGCTGGACACCAACGCCGTGCGCCAGGCGGTCTTCCGTCTGCGTCAGCGATTCCGAATCCTCCTCCGTCAGACCATCGCCGACACTCTCGAACACCCCTCCGAAGCCTTCATCGAGGAGGAACTGACCGCTCTTCGGGCCGCGCTTATGCCTTAGCCTGAACGCCGGGATTCTTCGCTTGCAGCAGACGGGATCGGCTGATTGCCTTCCGCATGTTTCCCTACCTCGCACTCGCTGAAGAAAAACCCTGGCAACCGGGGCCTTATGACGGTGTTGAATTGAAAATTCTCCACAAGAATGAACTGACCGGGGGCGTGGTCGTGCTGCGGAAATTTCACCCAGGTGTCACAGTGCCCGCCCACACCCATCCCGAGGCCAACGAGTGGGCCTGGATTCTCTCCGGGGAGTGGGAGGAGAGCGGTGTCAGCTACACTGCCGGCACGCTTTTTTTTGCAGGGAAGGGCATCCAGCATGGCCCGCATGTGGCCAAAACCGAGGTCGTGAGTCTGACCGTTTTTGATGGGCCTTTGACGGTGGTCTAGGCAACCGGGTTTCCGCGAAATCGGCAGGGATTTCCCTTTCGCAGGGCTTCCGTGGAGGCAAGGGTCGGCCATCCCGAATGATGAAATGCTGCACAATATTTTTACTGCTCCTGCCGCTGACCGCTGCTGCGGGGAAGGTGGATTTTAGCCGCGAAATCCTGCCGGTGCTCTCGGACAATTGTTTCTACTGCCATGGCCCGGACGCGAAGCATCGCAAGGCAGACCTGCGCCTGGATGATGAGACGGGGGCGAAAGAGCCTCATGATGGCCCCGCGGCGATCGTGGCCGGTCAGAGCAGCCAGAGCGGGCTCATGGCGCGGGTGTTGTCAAAGGATCCGGAGGAACTCATGCCACCGCCGGATTCGCACAAAAAACTGACGCCCGCACAGATTGAGACGCTGAGGCGGTGGATCGATGAAGGGGCGGTGTGGGGTGAACACTGGGCCTTTGCTCCGCTGACGAAACCGGGCGTGCCGGCAGACGCGGCGCATCCGATCGATGCGTTTATTCGCCACCGGCTGGCGACCGAGAGCCTCCAACCTTCACCGGAGGCCGACAAGGCCACGCTGCTGCGAAGAATTTCCCTGGACCTCACCGGGCTTCCGCCCTCACCTGAGTTGCAGCAGGCAATGACGAAGGAAGGCTATGACGCCGTGGTGGATCAATTGCTGGCATCCCCGGCGTTTGGTGAACGCATGGCATGGGATTGGATGGACGCGGCGCGTTATGCGGATACGAACGGGTATCAGGGCGATAATGAGCGCACGATGTGGCCATGGCGGGACTGGGTGGTGAAGGCTTATAATGAAAATTTACCCTGGGACCAGTTCACAACCTGGCAACTCGCCGGAGATCTGCTCCCGAATGCCACGCAGGAGCAGGTGCTCGCCACAGGTTTCCTCAGGAACCATCCCATCAATGGCGAGGGCGGCCGCATCGCGGAGGAGAATCGCGTCGATTACGTCATGGACATGGCGGAGACGACCGGAACCGTCTGGATGGCGCTGACTATGAACTGCTGTCGGTGTCATGATCACAAATTTGATCCGCTGTTGCAGCGCGATTACTACAGCCTTTTTGCCTTCTTCAACCAGACTCCCATCGATGGCTCCGGAGGCAATCCGCAGACTCCACCGGTGCTCGCGGTGATGGCGGAGGACCAGCACCTGCGTTCACAGACGTTGGGAAAGGAGCTGACAGAGTTGGATGCGCAGATCGGCAGACGGCGGGAGGAAATGAAAGCCGGCCAACCCGCCTGGGAAGCAGCCACGCTGGCCACCCCCGCGAAGGATGACTGGCAGACGCTCACTCCACTCAGCCACAAGGCGGAACACCAGACCCTCACCGCCCAGCCGGATCAATCGATCCTGGCCTCCGGTGAAAATCCCGCCAACGATGGCTACACCCTGACCATGCATCCGGGCCAGGGTTCCTTTACCGCCATCCGACTCGATGCCCTGCTTCAGGACGGACTCGGGCGGTCGGGTAGTGGAAATTTCGTGCTGACCAACTTCACCGTCGCAAGCGACAAGCCAGCCAAGATCATCAAGGCCGAGGCCACCTATGAGCAGGGGGATCTCAAAATTGCCAACGCCATTGACGCCGATCCCCGAAGCGGTTGGGCCGTTTATGAGGGGCGAACGATTGACCGCGACCACGCCGGAGTGTTTCATTTCCAAGAACCAATCGCCTGCACTCAGGATACGATCCTGACAATCGTGATGCGATTTGATTCCCAGCACGCCAATCACAATCTCCGCCACTTCCGACTGTCGCTGACGCAATCCCCCACCCCTGGAATACAGTCCATCCAGGAGACACTTCGGCAGGCGCTGAGCGTTGCTCCAGATCAGCGAAATGATGAGCAGAAGAAACGCATCGTGACGTCATGGGAAGCCACAGACGCGCCGCTGCAGAAGCTGCTGGCCGATCGCACGCGGGTCGCGAATGAACAATCCGCGATCGAGAACGCCGCAGCCAAAGTCATGGTGATGGCGGACCGTCCGGAGCGCCGGAAATCGTTCATTTTGGATCACGGCATTTACACCAAGGAAACAACCGAGGTCACGGCAGCCACACCCGTCAAACTGGCTGCGCTGCCACCGGGAGCACCAGACAATCGACTGGGGCTGGCGCGCTGGATCACTGCTCCGGAAAACCCGCTGCCGGCCCGAGTGGCGGTGAACCGTTACTGGCAGATGCTTTTTGGAATTGGGCTCGTCAAAACGGCGGAGGATTTCGGCGTGCAGGCGGAGTTTCCCAAACATCCCGAATTGCTCGACTGGCTTGCCGCGGAGTTTCGCGAAAGCGGCTACAACGTGAAGCATATGATCCGCCTCATCGTCACCAGCGCCACCTACCGGCAATCGTCGCGCACTTCCGCTGAACTGCACGAGCGCGATCCCGACAACCGCCTGCTTGCCCGCGGGGCGCGTTTCCGGATGCCGTCCTGGATGCTGCGGGATCAAGCCCTGGCGGCCAGCGGCCTGCTGGTCCGAACGCTGGGAGGTGCTCCGGTAAAACCCTACCAGCCTGCGGGCGTGTGGGAGGAGGCGACGTTCGGAAATGTCAAATATGAGCAGGCCAAAGGCGATGCGTTGCACCGCCGCAGCCTCTACACTTTCTGGCGGCGTATTGTCGGTCCGACGAATTTTTTCGATTCCCAATCGCGATCCGTCTGCACCGTCAAACCCACCCGCACCAACACCCCACTGCATGCCCTCACCACGCTCAACGACCCCACCTTTGTGGAAGCCGCCCGCGTGCTGGCGCACCGTGCGCTGCGCCATGATTCCTCGCCCACAGTTCGACTCCAGTTTCTCTTCCAGCAGATCCTCGGTAGAAACCCACTCGATCAGGAATCGAGCGTTCTCCTCGCAGGCATGGATCGCACCCGCCAGCAATTCCTAGTCGATCCCAAGCAAGCCGCCAGCCTGCTCGCCCAGGGCGAATCCCAACCCGACGCCACCGGACTCGATCCGCATGATTACGCCGCCTGGACGGTGCTCGCCCTGACCATTCTGAATCTTGATGAGACCGTCACGCGGGAATAAAATTTTCCACCTTGTCGCATGAACCCCCTGCATCAAAATCAACTCCACCTGACCCGACGCCAGTTCTTCGGCCGCAGCGCCACAGGCATTGGCGTGGCCGCGCTACATGATCTCATGGCCAAGGATGGACTGGCGGCAGAGCCGGTGATTTCGTTTCCCAATTTTGCGCCCAAGGCGAAACGCGTCATTTACCTCTTCATGAACGGCGCGCCGACCCATGTGGACTTGTTCGATTACAAGCCGCAGCTGACGAAACTGCACGGCCAGCCGGTTCCGGAATCCTACCTGGGCGACCGACGCTTCAGCACCATGACTGGCAAGGCCAATGGAAAGCTCATGCTGGCCCCTGTCGAGCCATTCCAACAGCACGGCCAGAGCGGTGCCTGGGTGAGTTCCTTCATGCCCCATACGGCGGCGATTTCCGATGAGCTATGCTTTATCAAATCCATGCATACCGATGCTGTGAACCACGCACCGGCCATCTCCTTTCTGCTCAGCGGAGCCCAGCTTCCCGGACGCCCAACCCTCGGCGCGTGGTTGAGCTACGGACTGGGAAGTGAAACAGAAAACCTCCCCTCGTTTGTCGTCCTCACCTCCGTCAGCAAGGGAACCTCCTGCGGACAAATCTTTTATGAATTCTACTGGGGATCCGGCTTCCTTCCATCCAGATACCAGGGCGTGAAATTTCGCGCCAGCGGCGACCCCGTCCTCTACCTTTCCAATCCCGAAGGCATCTCGCGCGACATGAAACGCGGCATGCTTGATGACATAGCCCGCATCAACGAACAGAAGCTCCAGGATTTCAACGATCCGGAAATCGCCACACGCATCTCCCAGTATGAAATGGCCTTCCGCATGCAGAGCAGCGTGCCGGAGTTGGCGGATTTCTCCGAAGAATCGCCCGCCGTCCTCGAAAGCTACGGCCCCTCTGTCAAAGAGGCCGGAAGCTTCGCGCACAACTGTCTCATGGCCCGCCGCCTCATCGAACGCGGCTCCCGCTGCGTGCAACTCATGCACGCCGGATGGGATCAACACAACTCGCTGACCACCGAACTCTACACCCAGTGCCGAGATACCGACCAGGCGAGCGCCGCGCTCGTCATGGATTTGAAACAGCGCGGCCTGCTCGACGACACCCTCGTCATCTGGGGCGGAGAGTTCGGTCGCACCCCCTTCATCCAGGGCGACATCAATGACCGCCCCCGCTGGGGTCGCGATCATCACCCCTACGCCTTCACCATCTGGATGGCGGGCGGCGGCATCAAACCCGGGCTCACCTACGGCGCCTCCGATGACCTCGGCATGAATGCCCTCGTTGACCCCGTCCACGTCCACGATTTCCAGGCCACCCTCCTGCACCTCATGGGCATCGACCACACCCGCCTTACCTACCGCTTCCAAGGCCGCGATTTCCGCCTCACGGATGTCCATGGGAAGGTGGTCAGCGGGATCCTTTCCTAAGGTCCGGGTCCGGTGCCACTGAAAAATAGTGGTTGGGATTTCCCATTTCCCATTCACCATGACCGGGACATGAGTCAGACCATCAAGAATCTCCCAGGCTTTCGCGATTTTTATCCCGAGCAATGCGCGGTGCGGAATTACATTTTCCACCGCTGGCGCAGCATTGCGTTTCGTTACGGGTATTCGGAATACGAGGGGCCGATCCTGGAGCCGACGGAGCTGTTTACCCGCAAGAGTGGCGACGAGATTGTGAAGCAGTTGTTTCACTTCACGGATGGCGGCGGACGGCCGGTGGCGTTGCGTCCGGAGGTCACGCCCACGCTGGCGCGCATGGCCTCGGCGCGGCAGCGCGATTACAAAAAGCCGCTCAAGTGGTTTCAAATTGGTTCCTGTTTCCGTTATGAAACGCCGCAACTGGGGCGCGGACGGGAGTTCTACCAGTTCAATTGCGACATCCTCGGCGAGAACAACATCGGGGCGGATGCCGATCTGCTCGCGATGGCGATCGATCTCATGCTGGATTTTGGATTCGATGCGACGGAATTCCAGGTTCGCCTGAGCGACCGGCGGCTTTGGAATGATTTCGTGAGCCGTCAGGGAATCCCGGACGACAAGCTTCCCGAATTTCTTCAAATCATCGACAAAATGGAACGTGAGAAACCGGAGATCACCGAGCAGAAGCTCAGCGCACTTGGGTCGAGCACGGTGGCCGTGCGCGATTTCATGAACGACACCACCCACGGTCAGACCGGGGCGCTGGGAGAGTTGCTGGAGAACCTGCGGGCGCGTGGACTGGACCAGTATGTGAAGCTGGATCTGGGAATCGTTCGCGGCCTGGCGTATTATACCGGCATCGTGTTTGAAATCTTTGATTCCAACGGAAAGTTCCGGGCCGTTGCTGGCGGTGGCCGCTACGACAACCTCTGCAAGCTCATCGGCGGAGTGGATCTTCCCGCGATAGGCTTTGCAATGGGCGACATGGTCATGGGGGCCTTCATTGATTCGCGGCCGCAGCCGAAATCGAAACTCATGGCCTGGCTCGCTGAAGCCCAGCAGTTGAACGCCTACCTGGTGATTGCCGATGACGCCCAGCGCTCCAGGGCGCTCACGATCCTGCAAACCCTGCGCGGAGCGGGATTCCGCGTGGATGCGCCGCTGGGGGCCATGAAAGTTGGCGCGCAATTTCAAGCCGCGGAATACCACAAGGCCCGGCTGGCCATCGTGGTTGGCGCGGAATTTCCCCAACTCAAAATCAAGGACATGATCAGCCGCCAGGAGACGACGGTGGATGTGTCCAACCTTCTGACCGCCATGCAAACCGCTCTCGCCCAACCCCCAACCGGCCCGCTGCTGGCCTGACTCGCATGCCCGGATTTGCCTGGATCATTATCGCCATGGCCGTTGGCCTGCTCCTCCTGTGGGCTTGGGAGATGTGGCGGCGCAATACCCGCACGGCCCAGTCGATGGAACTGGGCGTGACCGACGAGGATGTCGATATTCTGCGCCGCAACATGCCCATCTACAACCGGATGCCCATCGACCTCCAGCAGCAGGTGCAAAATTTGACGCTCCGATTCATCGAACACAAAAAATTTGTCCCCTGCGGCAACCTCGAGGAGGTCACGCAGGAAATGAAGCTCACGATTGCCGGCAATGCGGCGATGCTCATCCTGAACCGCCCCGTTCGTTATCCTTTCAGGCAGGTATTCTCCATCCTGGTTTATCCCTCCTCCTTTTTCAACAGTCAGGAGGAACGCGCGGAACTCATGGATGGCGAGGCGTGGCCGACGGGATCCGTCGTCGTCGCCTGGGACTCGGCCCGCAAATCCGCCCAGGATCTGCGCGATGGGAAAAACCTCATCGTCCACGAGTTTGCCCACCAGCTTGATCTGGAAAATGGCCCCGCCGATGGCCTGCCGGAAATCGATTCCGTCCAAGTCAGCACCTGGGCGCGAGTCCTCAGCAAGGAATTCGCCAAACTCCGCGCGTCGGCCAACCAGGGCAAGCGCACTCTCCTCGACCAATACGGAGCCGAGGACCCCGCCGAATTCTTTGCCATCGTCACCGAAGCCTTTTTCGAACGCAGCGACCGCTTGAAAAATCAACACCCCGAACTCTACGATCAACTGCGCCATTTCTACCGCGTCGATCCCGCCTGCTGGGTCGATCCCTAGGCCAATTTCCAGTTTCCTCCACGCGCGATCCATGCTCGTGTCAGTTCACTTTCCTCCATCCCATGCCCTATCTCGTCACCATCGGACTCGAAGTCCACTGCCAGTTAAAGACCTCCAGCAAGATGTTCTGCAGTTGTGCGACCAGTTTCGCCGCCGATCCGAACACCAACACCTGTCCGGTGTGTCTTGGCCTGCCGGGGGCTCTGCCGGTGTTGAACAAGCAGGCGATCGAAATGACGGTTGTGGCCGGCCTCATGCTCGGATGTGAAATTCCGCCGGTGGTGAAATGGGATCGGAAAAATTATTTCTATCCGGACATGCCGAAGAACTATCAGATCAGCCAGACGGACCTGCCGGTCTGTCTGCACGGCGGCGTGCCGCTGTATCCGCTGGCCTATCCCAAGGATGTGCAGAAAAGCATCCGGAATCCGGGCAAGGTGGTGAATCTCACGCGGATTCACCTGGAGGAGGACGTGGGCAAGAGCACACACCTGACCAGTCAGAGCCTCATCGATTTCAACCGCGCCGGCACGCCGCTCATGGAGATTGTCAGCGAACCGGAGTTGGAGAGCGCCGAGGAGACGGTGGCCTATTTAAACAGCCTCCGGCAGATTCTTGTCTATGGCGGGATCAGCGATGCCGACATGGAAAAGGGCCAGATGCGCTGCGATGTGAACATTTCGCTGCGGCCGGAAGGCCAGGAAAAACTCGGTGCCAAGGTGGAGTTGAAAAATCTCAACAGCGTCAGCGCTGTGCGCCGGGCGATCCATTTTGAAATCGACCGCCAGACGTCCGAACTCAGCGCGGGCATCGCGCAAATCCAAAGCACGCGCCGCTGGGACGATGACCGGGGCGAGACTTCCATCATGCGCACCAAGGAGGACGCCCACGATTACCGTTACCTGCCCGATCCCGATCTCGTTCCCATCCACACCGGCCCGATGGTCGAGAAAGTGCGTCCCACGCTGCCGGAATTACCCCATGAGAAACGCGCGCGATTCCTTTCCCAGTATGGCTTGAGCGACTACGATGCCGATGTGCTCGCCAGCGACCAGGCCCTCGCAAGGTGGTTTGAGCAGGCAACCGAGGGCGCGGCCAAGCCGAAATCCATCGCCAACTGGGTGCTCAATGATTTCCTCGGACAACTCAATGCCGCCGGGCAGACGCTGGCGGATTCACAACTCCAGCCCGCCCAGTTGCGTGATCTGGTCGCGATGGTCGATGCCGGCAAAGTCAGCAACCTTCAGGCAAAGGAAATTTTCTCCGTGCTCGTCACTGAGGGCGGTGACCCCTCGGCGATCGCCAAGGTCAAAGGGTTTGAACAGGTTTCCGACACTTCCCTGCTGGACGGATTCATCGATCAGGTGCTCGCCGCGAATGAAAAACTCGTCGCGGAAATCAAAGCCGGCAATGCCAAGGGCATCAACGCGCTCAAGGGCCAGGTCATCAAACTCAGCGGCGGCCAGGCCAATCCCAAGGTCGTGGGCGAACTGCTCGAACAACGTCTCCGCTAACTTATGGACACCCCCACCCTCCAAAAATTTCTCGCCACCTTTCGCGACAAGCGCGTCCTCGTTATTGGCGATATCATGCTGGATCGTTTCCTCTGGGGCAATGTCAGCCGTATTTCTCCGGAAGCCCCCGTACCCATCGTTCATGTGACGCGGGAATCCGCCTATCCCGGCGGCGCGGCCAACGTGGCGCGGAACCTGGCCCCGTTTGCGAAAAACGTCAGTTTGCTGGGCATCGCCGGGGCGGATTCCAAGGCGGATCAACTGCTCGGTCTCATTCGCGAGAATGGGATCGACACCAGCGGCATTCTCCAGGACCCAGCCCACGAGACCATCGTCAAGACCCGCGTCATTTCCCGCAGCCAGCACGTTGTGCGCATCGACCGCGAACGTCAGCAATCCATCTCCTCGGCGGCTTTGGAGCGCGTCTGGGCGTGGCTGGATCCGCACCTTGATGAACTCGACGCCATCATCGTCGAGGACTACGCCAAGGGACTCATCACCCAGTCCTTCATCAATGCCCTCGCGGAAAAACTGCACGGGAGGAACATCATCCTTACCATTGATCCCAACCCCGGCAATCCCATCTCCTGGAAAGGAGCCACCGCCATCAAACCGAACCGCAAGGAGGCCTTCGCCGCTGCGGCTCTGATCGATCCTGGCGACGTCAGCGAACCGCAGCTCATGTCCGCCCTTGAGCCGCTCGCAGAGCGATTGTTCGCGCAATGGGAAACCCGGATGCTCCTCGTCACACTCGGAGAACACGGCATGGCCCTGTTGGAAAAGGGAGTCCCCACCTACCACACCCCCACCCGCGCCCGCGAAGTTTTCGACGTCTCCGGTGCCGGCGACACCGCCATTGCCCTCTTCACACTTGCTCTCGCCGCCGGCGCCACCGGTCCCCAGGCCGCAGAAATTTCCAACCTCGCCAGCGGCATCGTCGTTGGAAAAATTGGCACTGCCACGGTCACGCCGGAGGAGTTGCTGGAATTTGGGAATTCTTAATGGGCAGGATGCATCCCCGCCACCGGGGCCTCCGTAGCCATGGGAGACCGGAATGGATTTCCCTTTTGGTTGCAATTGTTGCCCGACTGGTCAAATCCTGTGGTTCCTATGTCCGCCCTCACCGTTCCCCCCTCGCAGCTTCCCGATTCCCATGGCCACTTTGGCGCATTTGGAGGCATGTTTGTGCCCGAGACGCTCATGTATGCGCTGCGGGAATTGGAGGATGAATACACCCGGGCCAAGGCGGATCCGGCATTCCAAGCGGAGCTGGATCGGCTGTTGAAGGAATACGTAGGCCGCCCAACCTCGCTCTACCATGCGGAGCGGTGGACGGAGTCGCTGGGCGGGGCGAAAATTTATCTCAAACGCGAGGACCTGCTGCACACCGGCGCGCACAAGATCAACAATGCACTGGGGCAGATTCTGCTCGCGGTGCGGCTGGGCAAGAAGCGG
>CALQSQ010000112.1 GCA_943333275.1 Akkermansia muciniphila | reverse complement strand
GGGTGGCGGCTTTGAGGACGAGGGTGGCGGTGTTGATGCGGCGGTTGACCTCGGCTTTGTCGATGGGGGTGAAGGGGGGGTAGAGGACCATTTGATCGTAGATCTTGGCGAGGTCGCAGAGGGCATCGGCGTAGGCGCGGGTGTCCGGAGCGAGGCGTGGGCGGAGGCGTTCGATCTGGCCCTTGGCTTTGGCCCAGGGGGTGGCGTCGAGTTTGTCCGGCCAGCGGGAGCGGATGGGGAAGCGTTTGGTGCCGGCTTTGAGGATGGGATGGCCGATTTGATTTAAAATGGCCAGGGAGCCTTTGAGACTGAGCATGGTGGGGGGAGTCTTGAACGTGTCCTCCAGCAGGAGACGGGGGGAGAGATAGCGCGGGCAGAAGTTCATGATGGCTTCGAGGCGTCCCTTCATGGCGGGGGTGCGGACGGCAGCGATGACGCCGGACTTATATTCGCCCTGGATCTCGATGAACTGGCGGAGCCCGCGCTCAAGGGCGGGTGGGCGGGTGGCGGAGGCGAGTGAGGCGCATTCCAGAAGCGTGCTGGCCATGAAGAGGTTGAGCTTGCGGAGGGCGGCGTAGCGGTCGGGCTGGGCGATGCGCAGATCGTTGATTTCATCGGCGAAGATTTCCGGGAGGACGAGAAGGGTATCCGCGCTCCACTGGGAGGCGATGGTGGGAATGTCTGCGAGGTCGAGGACACGCGTGATGTGGCCGGAGGCGGGATCCAGACCGCAGAGGAAATGGACATTGGGGTCGGTATCGATACCCGTGATGAGGGCGTGGAGCACGAGGCCCATGCCGAGGAGGGCGGCGGGCTGATCCATGGGGATCTCTGGCGTGGATTCGATGGTGATGCTCCAGCCGCCGGGCCAGCGGGGAATGCGGGACTTGAGGAGCTTGCGGAGTTCGGCGAGGTGCTTTTCGAGGTCGCCTTTGATTTCGACGGGGAGGTGCAGTTCCAAAGGTTTGCGGGGGGAGGCCGGGGGGAGTTTCTCGGCTGTGGCCGTGATCTTGGCGCTGCGCCATTCGCCGGGTTTGCTGCCGCGCACGAGAATGGAGACTTGGGCCCGGGTGAGTTGGAGGTCGGGAGTTTCCTCATCATCGGAGCGGGCGGCGGAGGATCCATTCGGGACCATTTTTTTCCAGGCGAGCGGCGGCGCGTCCTGCATGAACATATTGAAGACCGTGCGGTTGGCAGGATTGAGGTGGGCGGTGAGATCGAGCAAGTGGATGGCGAGCGCGGCGGTGGGCGACTGCAGGTCGGTTTCCTCCTTGAGGAGGGCGGAGGTGAACTGCAGCAGCGTGGAGGTGAGGGTGCGCAGATCACGCTTGGCGGGATCGGGATGCGCACGGGGTTGCAGGCCGCGGGCGAACTGGCCATTGGCCACGAGGCAGGAGCGATCCTCGGGTTGCACGCGCAGTGCCAGGGCGAGGATGCGCGCGCGCCACTCCAGGGAGAGCGCGGGTTCGTTGGGGAAATTCCGCGCCATGCTGCGCAGAATTTCCATGAGGGGTTCGCGGCGCGCTTCGTCCATCTGGATGTTGCGCAAGTCCAGCGCGGCGGCGGATAAATCCGGCCGCGGGTAGGCGGAGGCGGGCGTGGCATCCGCGGCATTCTGAGCCCACGCCGCGACGGGAGCACCCAGCAGGCACACGCGCAGCAGCAGAAGGAAAAGGCGCAATCTCATGCAGTCTCAGCGGATCATGTTTCCTTCGACCATAGCGCCGTGGGATTGGTATTTGCGCAGGAAATATTGCGTTGTCGGATGGTCCGGCACCATGCGGGTCATAGGAAAAATTTCAGCAGCTTGCCTCCGATGCCGCCGGGCAGCGGAAACGCGCCATCCGTCTTGAGCAGGGCAAGGTTGGCGGCTTCCGTGAGCCATTTCTTGGACGTGTTCAGGCTGGCAATCTTGATTTTGTCCCCCACGATTTCATACCTGGCTTCGACTGCCAGCGGGAGTGGCTCTCCATCCAGCAGGACTTCCGCCGTGAGGGACCTGTCCTTGATGCGAAGCTGGAGCGATTGCAGCTTGATCCAGTTCAATCCTGCGGACTGCAGTTTGGCTTCGATGGCTTTGATGATAAGGTCCATGTTTATGGGGGGAAAAATTGGAAAGGTGGCGCGGACCTTACTTGCCGGAAACCACCTGGATGAATTCGTTGTCCTTCATCATGGTGCTGACCGCCTGCTGGAGCGCTTCGTCGGCAAGCGCCTGCATCGCGGCGGGATCGGCGGCGGCGGGGGAGATTTTCTCGGCGAGGTAGGATTTGTTAAATGACGGCTGGGTGCCGCCGGTCTTGGTGAGGCGCACGACGACATCGACGGTGGCGCCGGATTTTTCAAAGCGATCACAGGTGAACTCCCGGATCTCCCCCGTCAGCGTCCAGTAGCCCGGCCCGTCCTCGCTGGCCCATCCCTGCGAACGCAGGCCGTGGCCGAAACTGCGCGCGACGATCTCCGTAACCGGCAGGCTCGTTTCCAGTTTGACGCCCGGCTGACCCTTGGGCCCGTGAATGGTCCCGAGATAGTTGGCAGGCAGCTTGCGGGAGTCCTTGAAATTCCCCAGCGTCACCAACCGGCTGCCCTTGGGTGCGCTGGAGGGCATGGGGTCTGATGAATCCGACTCCGGTGGCAACAGGGACGTCCCGGCACAGGATGCGAGGGTGATGCAGCAGAGGAGCAGGAGAAATCGGGACGCATTCATGCCTTCCTCCGTATGCGCCACTGCCGGGTCTGTCAATACACACACCGATGATGGCGCTGGGAATTTTCAGTTTCCAGAAAGGGAAAATCCGGCATATTATGCCATGCTTCCCCATACCGTTACCAAGACCCTTGGCCTGATGCTCCTTGGCACCTGCGCCTTGCTCACAAGTTGCTCGTCCTACAAATCGAGCGCGGAATGTTATTCCGGCCCGCCGGCCATGCTCTATGGAAGCTCGGCCGGTGCACCACCCAAGGCCCCGCCCGTCGTCCATCAGGCCATGCAGGCGGGAAATCGCATTCAAAATGCGCCCTATCAATATGGCGGCGGACACGGCGGACCCTGCTGGGGCCTGGATTGCTCGGGATCGGTCTCCTATGTGCTGCGGTCCTGCGGTCTGCTGCGCACCGCCATGCCTTCCAAGGGGTTCCGCAGCTATGGGGAAAGCGGGCCCGGCAAATGGGTCACCATTTTCTCAAAGGACGGCCATGTCTTCATGACCATTGCCGGCCTGCGACTCGATACCAGCAGCAGCGGGGGATCCGACGTCGGACCGCGCTGGACGCGCAAACCTAGATCCGTCAAAGGCTTCAGCGTCCGCCATCCCGCCGGTCTCTAATTTCCACCCCGCATCCATTCATGGCCCGCTACCTCAACTCCAGGACGTCCAATTTCTTCCCGTGCGGCGTCTGTGGCGCGGAGGTGCCGGACAAGGCCCTCGCCTGCCCCGATTGCGGGGCCGATGAGCGCACGGGTCTTTACGGTGACGAGGACAAGTCCTCCGAACTCGGCCAGGAAGACTTTTCCTATGACGAATTCATGCGCCGCGAGTTTGGTAAGTCCCCGCGCCCGCAGGGCCTGCCGTGGATTTGGTGGGTGACCGGCCTGCTCCTGCTGGCGGCCCTGATCGCCGGGTATGTCTACCGCCTCAGGTGAACCACCAATCCTTTCTCGGCCCCCAAATACGTGGGAATTCGTTATCCCATTATTTCCCTTGGCTAACCTTAATTATAAGGTAAAGTTGACCAACTGATTCGCCTAATCACTGGCCAAATGACCAATCTTCTTCCGCCGCAGCCTCAGAATCTACTCCAATTCGCCTGCCCACACTGCGCCACCGTTCTGTCGGTGCCCATGGACCAGTGTGATGTGGCCGGACCCTGTCCCAAATGCTGGCAATCAATCCTGCCGCCCGCTTTGAATGAATTTGGCCAACCCATCATGAATGCGCCATACAAGTCGGCGCCTGTTCACTTTCAACCCAAGCTCGTCATCCCCTCCATCATTTTGACCGAAGATAAGGCGCGCGAAAGGGAGGTCCGCGCGCGAGTGCAGCATACCCGTCGGATGAAATCCATTTACAAAATGTTCGACAATATCCTCAACAGCCGAATGCTGCGGACCGGCAAGATCGTCCTGTGCATTACACTGATGGGCTTCCTTGCGTTCACCTACCTTTACATGAAAAAGAACCGCTGGACACCCTGGTGGAAATCGCCCGAACCCATCGCGGCGCCAGCGGCCATTCCCGCCCCTCCCGTCCCCTGACCTTCCCACGCAGCGCATTGGGAGATCGCTTGTGAAATTTTTCACAAATAGGGCTTGCTGGGAAATTTAGCCCGCATCACTAGTGCGCATCCGCAGGCGTAGCCGGTCCCATCCGGTGCCCCTGACCACCTTTTCCCCGCCACTCCCCTTGAGTCCGCTCGACCTGCTCATTCTTCTTCCGATTTTCGCCGCCGTGGCGATCGCCTGCGGCCTGCCCGCCCGCCCCGCAGCCTTGGTGGCGGCCGTCGCCAATGTGGGTCTGGTGATCGGTCTCCTGCTGATGTTTCAAGCACATCAAACCACCCCGCAATTCGCCGCCTCCCGCATCGTTCTCCAATCCCCTCACATCGCCTACGCCGTGGGACTCGATGGCATGAGCCTGGTGCTGGTCATCCTTACCGCCATCGTCACCTTGTGCGCCGTGGGCATCGCACCACCTGCGGGCGTGAGCGAGAAAGTGTGGTATTCCTCCACCCTCCTGATCGCCGCCGGAGCGCTCGGCGCGTTCCTGGCCACAGACCTTTTCTTCCTCTATGCCTTCCACGAAATGGCGCTGATCCCCACGTTCCTGATGATCGGCATGTATGGTCACGGTGGCCGGGAAAATCGACTCCACGCTGCATGGAAAATCACCATTTACCTGGGTGTCGGCAGCCTGGTGCTCCTCGCGGGCCTGGCGTGGCTCGTGCTCAGCGCCAGCCCGGCGGGCGGCATTACTTTTGACATCGCCACGCTCACGGCGGGCGCGCAGCAATTGGATGACAAACTGCAGGCGTCCATTTTTCTGATCCTCCTCATCGGCTTCGGCATCCTCGTCTCGCTCTTCCCCTTCCATTCCTGGGCCGCCCCCGCCTACGCCGCCGCCCCCACCCCCACGGCCATGATGCATGCGGGAGTGTTGAAGAAATTTGGCCTTTACGGCCTGCTCCGCATCGCCCTGCCCATGCTCCCCTCCGGTGCCGCCTCCCTCTGGATACAGAACCTCTTGCTCTGGCTGCTGCTGGGAAATATTCTGATCATCGGTCTGGTGACCATCGCCCAGAAGGGACTCGACCACGTGCTGGGCCACTCCAGCGTCATGCACATGGGCTACATCTTCCTCGGCCTCGCCTGCGGCAATAGCATTGGCTACAACGGCGCACTGCTCCTGATGTTCGCGCATGGCATTTCCATCGCCCTCCTCTTCGCTCTCGCCGGGCACCTCCGCGCGGAAACCGGCACGCTTGAAATGAGCCGCTACGGTGGTCTCGCCAAACGCGCCCCGCTCTTCGGACTTCTTTTTGGACTTGCCGCCATGGCCTCGCTCGGCCTGCCGGGCTTTGCGAATTTCTCCGCGGAAATCATGGTCTTCCTCGGCGGCTTCAAGGGTTCCGCCGGACACATCGGACCCGTGCAACTCACCACCATCCTCGCCCTCTGGGGGGTCGTCATCTCCGCCGTTTACATGCTCCGCGCCTACAAGACCGTCTTCATGGGACCGCAGGGGGAACTCCCCCTTACCGATCCCCCATCCCTGACCCTCGGTCAGAAACTCCCCCTCTTCCTCCTCACCACCACGCTGCTCGTTATCGGCTTCTGCCCGCAACTCCTCCTGCACTACGCCCAGCCGGTTCTCGACCTCCTGCCCCGACACTAATCCGATCCTGCCAATGCCCGCCTACGTTTTGGAAATCGTCACCCTGTCGCTGGGACTCCTGCTGTTACTGGCCGAAGCCTTCATCGGACCGCAGCGCAAACGCCTCATTGGCTATGCCGCCATCATCGGCCTCAGCATAACCTTCATCCTGCTGCTTTTCACCTGCTCCTGCACCGGATCCTCGGCCTTTTGGAAATTTTACAGCCCCGATTCCGTGGCCCTTTTCTACAAAGGCCTCGCGCTGCTCTGCACGATTGTCGTGCTTATCCTCAGTCTCGACTACGCTCCGGTGTTGGAGAAATTCAGCGCCCGCGCCGGAGGCGGCCCGGCCATTGGCGAATTCTTCGCCCTCCCCGTCTTCATTTGCACCGGTATGAGGTGGATGGCCTCCGCCATTGACCTCACCAGCATCTTTGTTTCGCTCGAACTCATCACCATCGCGTTCTACGTCATGGTCGGATACCAGCGCAAAAACAAGCTCAGCCTCGAGGCCGCCGTCAAATACCTCATCCTCGGCGCCATCAGCACCGGCTTCCTCGTCTACGGCCTCGCCTGGCTCTTCGGCGTCACCGGCCAGACCAATCTCTCCGCCATCGGCACCGCGCTTTACGCCACGGAGAACAAATCCGCCGCCCTCTTCGCCCTCGCCCTCCTCCTCGTCGGCCTCGCCTTCAAAGTCGCCGCCGTCCCCTTCCAGTTCTGGGTCCCCGATGTCTACCAGGGCGCCGCCACCCCCGTCACCGCCTTCCTTTCCGTCGGATCGAAATCCGCCGGCTTCATCATCGCCTACCGCATCCTCCAGCCCTTCCTCGCCTCTCCCGTCCTTCAAAGCACCACGCTCAGCCTTCTCGTCGCCCTCGCCGGTGCCACGCTTCTGGTGGGAAATCTCGCCGCCATTTCCCAGACGAATTTCAAGCGCCTCCTCGCCTACAGCAGCATTTCCCACGCCGGCTTCCTGCTCCTCGCCTTCGCCTCCGTCCCCCGTCACGCCACCACGCTGGGCCCAATCCAGGTCGTCAGTTTCTACCTCGCCGCCTACCTCATCATGACGCTGCTCGCCTTCGCGGTCGTCTGCGTCATCAACCGTGTCTCCGGCAGCGATGACCTCAGCGCCTTCGATGGCCTCGCGAAACGCTCCCCGCTCCTTGCCTTCGCCCTCCTCATCAGCGCCATTTCCCTAGCCGGAGTCCCGCTCACCGTCGGCTTCTTTGGCAAACTCTTCGTCTTCCTCCTCGCCATCGATGCCGGCCACACCTGGCCCGTCGCCATTGCCATCCTCGGAGCCGCCGCCGGATTCTATTACTACCTCAAAGTCATCCGCGCCATGTATTGGAATACGGCCACCGATGCCACACCGATCACCATCAGCCCCCTGCTGAAATTCACCATCCTCGTCCTCGTGATCGCCACTCTCGTCCTCGGCGTCTACCCGCAGCCCATTCTCAGCCTGCTCCAATAGGCCCGAGAAATTGAAAAGCGCCCCTTGCACCAAGCAGCACTACCAAACTGCGATACCCGCAAGCCCCTCACGCAGACCTTCCCATCAGGTGATGCTCCCTTGCGGAGTGAAGAACAGCCCTCACGATCATCTTGACATATTTTGCAAATCCGTTCCACACTTCCCGATTACGAGGGAAATCAATTGATTCCACAAGCCTCTCCCGCAATTCATTCCTTATCTGCTATCGGTCGCCCATCCACCTGCCCTATGAAAAATCATTCGCCTTCCTCCTCGCGCCTTGCCACGATTCTCCTCTGGCTGGCCACCGCCACGCTTCTGCACGCCCAGGCCGGAGGCCCCGTCTTCAGGCAGCAGCCAATCGGCCAGTCGGTCTGCTCGGGTGGTGACTGCGTCCTGCATGTGGAGGCGGACCCCCCGGGAGGTGCTTTCCAATGGGTCCATGATACCATCCCAATTCCCGGCGCCACTACGAACACGCTCACCATTACCAATTTTGATCCAGCCATTGATGCCGGGCTCTATTACTGTGTTGCCACGTCTCCCGGCGGAAGCACCCCTTCAGACCCCGCGTTGGTCTCTGCAGCAGAGGGAACTTTCGGTTCGTTCCAACTCCATCGTTCCGGCGGCCCCAACCCTTGGTGCCCGCTCTGTCCCCACCCCCCAATCATTGATCCTCTTGATCGCATCATTCCCGGAACCACCACCACGATTGATCTCCGCAGCGCCAATGCCGCACGCCTCAGTTTCAGCAATGGTTCCGTGCAGGAAATCTCGCAACTCGGAGCCGTGGAGGATTTACGCCTCACCTGCAGGGGGCTGGTCGGTGATATCGAACACGGTCTGGTTGCGCTCCAGCTCAAACGCGATGGCGTGGGATTGCCTTGGTGGATGTATGGCTGGTTCGATCCGTTCCTCAATCTTCGTTCCGCCAGCGTGCGCTTCCAGATTGTCTCCGGCACCAATGTGCTGGCTGATATTGTGGGTGCGCCCACCGAGGGCGTGAGCTGCCCGGCCTTTCCAGACCACGTGGGTTCCGTCACTGAATCAAGAAGCAAATTTGGCGCGGTCGGAGTTCCGACCACTGAGCTTGTCAACATCGAGTGCCTCGTCGCTCAGTGGCGCTCGCCCAAGTTCGTCACCTTCCGCGGGGTGGTTTATCCCGCGACGGAAGTGCGCTTTATGGTCGAACCCTCCGTCACCGTCACCACCAAGACCACCCTCTCTCTGGAGCGGAGACAGGCGGCGCAGGACATGACCACTGCGCCGGCGCTGGTCCTCAGCGATATCGCCGTCCAGGGCAACGATCTCCCTTCCGCCCCTGGAAAGAATCAGGATGCCCTGTCGCTTGTGCGTGGAGTGACCGGTGTCTTCGATCCCGCAACCGGACACTACGCCCTCCAGACTCCACCTCCCAACGAAAACGATCCGGAGTGGGATCGCGGCTGCCCTCCACGCTGCGGTCTGCCGCTCGCCCGCAGTGTCAGGAAATCCGGCACCACGGAACAGGAAATTTTCTACCTTCTTGCCGATGATCCCGTCTGGCCCGGCGGCTCCCCTCCCGCAGGCGTTCCCTCCGGCGCCATCCTTTTCACTGAAGTAACCACCCAGCCCGCCTTCGCCACTGAAGCCCACTGCATTTTTAATGTCCCCCAGCTCGACATGGGACCCAATGGCAAGCCTCCCGTTATCACCCTCCGCGCCAACGCAACCTTCAGCGATGGTGTATCCACCGACCTCACCCACGCCCCGCTCTGCGAAGTGCAGCAGGTTCTGCTCGCACCCGGCACCCCCCTCCCCATCCGTGCGCACATTTCCTTCGCACTGGCGGATTACACGCTGGAAATTTACCATCAGGGCGTTCTCCAAGCCGCCTATCCCTGCGCGGGCGGCCCGGTCATCAATCTTCCCGACTGGCTGAAGGATTTGAAACTCGAAGCCCGCTCGGCCCCCTCTCCCGTCGGAACTCCCATCATCAAAGGCATGCTCACCGCGCGTTTCGGCGAACCCCTGCCGCAGCCCTGGGCCTGCCAGCTCGAGGTCAACGGTGTCACCGTGCAAGGCGACGAACTGGTCTTCGTGCGCGAAAATCTTCCCTCCCCGGCACCCGCCGCTCCCACCCTTGTCGCCCTTGAGCCATGCAGCTTCGGCAGCGGCGGCGGCGCGGGCAAAGTAAACATCCAGGATCTGAGTTTCACCGCTCATCGCACGGTCGCCATGGGCGATATGTTCGCCTCCGGCAAGAACCTGAGACTTGCCAACGGCGATTTTGAACAACACGCCATCGCCATCGTCCCCGCGGAAAATGGCAAAGGCATCAGCGAGAGAGGCATCAAACGCACCGCAGACCGCCCCATCCCCATCCCCCTGCCCCCCGACTACACAGACCCCACTGCCCCACCCCCGCCCGGGCCCGTCAACGCCATCGTCCCCACCGTCAGCAATCACGCCGTCAGAACCAAGGGCAGCGGTGCCAACGTCGGCAAAATCGTCGCCCCCGCCACTCCCGATGGCACCGGCGGCTTGTCCGCAGCCTTGACCCTTTCCTTTGCCGAATGCGATGCCTGGGAACTCGCCCTCGCGCCGGATCCTCCACTTGAAGACTGGCTGCCCACCGGTTCCTCCCTCCTCCTCACCGCACGCGGCACCGTCGAATCCACCACCGGCGTGCCACCCGTCCCCGGCATCGTCGTTGGCGCTGTCGTCGGCTCGCTCCTTGCTGAAGTCGGCGCGCCGGTCATTGGAAATCCCACCAGCCCCGACTACCAACCCGTCACCCTCACTCCCGACTTCTCCGCCCTCGCCCGCCCGGATCACCGCATCAAGATCAAATCCCACGGCGTCGTCCTTCTCGATCTCGACCATCGCACCGGCCCCGCCTGCGTCCTCAGCCACCTACCCGAACGCTGGGGCAAGCTCGGCACCTCCACCGAGTGCTTTTTCACCCGCGATGACCGCCGCTTCTTCGTCACCATCCCCGGATTGGCGCTCCCGCCCATCGATGCCGATGAAGTGGAAATCATCCTCGCCAGTGGCGGCCCTCCCGGTGGCCCGCAAGTCCTCGCCAAAACCCACATCGAACTCGAATCCACACTCATGGGCCTCGGCCTCCTCGGTTGCCAGCGAAAGGCCAAGACCAGCGAAGCGGAGATGAACCTCAGTTCCATCCACACCTCCGCCGTCAATGGCCTCGGCGGTGCCCTCGTCTGCCCCATCTGGGACGATGGCTCAGGCAAAGGCTGCACGGAGGACGCCGTCCATTCCAACCCCCTTTACGACGACAACGACACCAGCGGGACCAATCCCCTCTACGAGAATAGCAGTCGAGCCCTCATCCGTCCCCACATCCTGGAGCATTCCCCACGCTTCCTCGCCGAAGGCCCCGCCGGATCCTCCTTCATCATCGACGGTGCCGGTGCCCTCTCCACCCAGTTCACCCTCGTCCGCACCGACCGCAGCGGGCCGGACTGCGGCGCCATCGCCACCCTCACCACCACCTTCAAGCAAACCCAGGGCACCACCCCTGCAGAAATTCCCGTCTCCACCCACCTCGACCGCACCCCCGACAACCGCTGCGTCATCTCCCCCGATTTCAGCGCCTTCGGCGGCGAAATCGAAGTCTTCTCCTGGTCGTTCGGTGCCTCCCAATCCGGCAGCTTCTCCGCCGGAGCCACCAGCGGCGGACGCTTCCTGACCACCGGCCTCTCCCTCACCACCCCCGTCTGGCCCGTCTCCTTTGGCGGTGCTTGCGTCGCCAACAGCGTCCTCAGCGGCGACATCATCTGGATGGACTTCCCCACCCCCACCGAAGTCTTCCTCGGCGGCACCCTCCAGACCGTCGGCCGCCTCGCCTTTGTCTCCCGGCCCCTCCTCTCCTTCGGCCCCCTCCTCATTCACGACAGCATTTTGGAAATCGACGAAACCTTCTCCCTCTCCATCTCCGACCTCCGTTTCGTCATGCCACCGCCTCCCTACACCTTCGGTCTCCTGCCCGATGGCAGCTTCGCCTTCGATGTCCACTCCCCCCACAGCACGATCTTCCGCAGCAGTGATCTCGTCACCTGGTCCATCGTCGATGACTATGATGTCAGGCTAAATCCCGACGGCTCGATGTGCCACCACGGCCATCACCCCATCCCCTATGCGCAGTCTGCCTTCTACCGCGCCCGCGGCGGTCGCAAAGGCTGGGACGGCACCATCAAAGGCTCCGGCACCCAATAGCCCCGAATCGTTCCCCCACGGGAAACTCCACCGCCCGCGGCCCCGGATCCTGCCAGGTTCAATCGATGCTGGCCAGCCCCCGCCAAATTGGTTGAAGCCAGGGGTGCTGCTGTTTCAATGTGTGTAGGTTTACCAGCACAAGCCCGGTTCCTTCTTTCTTTCCACGCCCACCGGAGGAGCGACATTCCTGTCGCCCTCTAAAAAAACGGCGAATCATCCGCCTTGGCTAAGGAGCATCCCTGCCTAAAATCGCAGGCTTCCTGGTCACTCAACGATCCACCACCCCCTTTCCACATGTCCGCCCATTCCGAACTCCCCCCTCCGATGAACCACGTCTTCGTGGACTATGAGAATGTTCACACCGTGGATCCCTCCATCATCGGGGCCAAAGCGGTTTATCTCACACTGCCATGGGAGCCAAACAAACGAAGCTGGACGTCGGCATGGTGGAAAAACTCATGGCGCATGCGTCGTCCGTCCAACTCATCCGACTGACCACCTCCGGCAAGAACGCGCTCGACTTCGCCCTGGCCTACTATGTCGGACGCGCCGTCATCACCGACCCCACGGCGTATTTTCACATCGTGTCCAGGGACAAGGGCTTTGACCCTTTGATTGAACATTTGAAAAGCCGTCACATCCGTGCCCGCCGCCACAATGATTTCTCCGCGCTGACTTTTTCCAGTCCCCCCAAATCGACGCCCGCAGAACCAAAGGCCACCCCGCCCACACCCGTGGACCCACTCATCACCCTCGCGCTCGAACGCCTGCGCAAGGCCCTCACCAATCGCCCCAAAAAGCAAAAGACGCTCCTGAGTCATTTAAAATCCATCCTCGGCAAGGACGCCACGGAGGCGGAGGCCGCGAAGCTGCTGGAAAAACTCCGCAAGGCCGGACACCTCAGCATCGACGCCAAGGACGCTGTGACTTACAAGGTCTAGCAGCCATCCCCCGGAGGGGCGACATTCCTGTCGCCCATTAAAAACCACCGCCGCAGGCGCACCTCAATCCATACAAGGGCTGCTTCGCAGGAGTCCTCAAACGGCGACAGGAATGTCGCCGCTCCCTTTCTCCCCATCCCCAATTTTCAATTCTCAATTCTCAATTTTCAATCCCCCACCTTCAGCCTTCAGCCTTCAGCCTTTGGTCTTTAGTCTTTAGCCTTTTCCCTCTACCCCCCACTCCTCCGCGCCACAAGATCCGACCCTGCCTTGACGGTCACGGTGCCGCTGCCGCTGCTGTTGCTCGCTTGGAGTTGCACGGTGCCGGCGGCGCTGGCGGCGGTCACGGCCACGCGCAGGCGGACCACGCCGGTGAGCGTGGAGCCCGTCACGAAGGACTTCGCGGGGCTGGCCCGTCCTCACTACCGCTGCGCCATCATTCCCTGCCCCACGGCAATCTCCCCTTGCCCTAGGTCCATCTTCCCCTGACCCACGGCAATCTCCCTTTGCCCTGGGTCCATCATCCCCTGCCCCACGGCAATCTCCCTTTGCCCTAGGCACATCATCCTATTGCCGTACGGCAACCATCCCTTGCCGTACGGCAACCATCCATTGCCGTACGCCCACCACCCCTTGCCGTACGGCGACCATCCCTTGCCGTACGGCGACCATCCCTTGCCGTACGGCGACCACCCGTTGCCGTACGCCCACCATCCCTTGCCGCACGGCAATCATCCCTTGCCGTACGGCAATCATCCCTTGTCGAACGGCAATCATCCATTGCCGTACGGCGACCATCCATTGCCCTGCGGCAATCTCCCATTGCCATACGGCAAACTCCCCCTGCCCTGCGGCAAACTCCCTCTGCCCTGCGGAAATCCCACGTTGTCCTGTGGCAGAATGATTCTGTCCGCTGCCCGAACCGAATTGCCCTACGGCCATCCCGCGTTGTCCTGTGGCAGAATGATTCTGCACGCTGCCAGAACCAAATTGCCCAACGCCCATCCCGCATTGTCCTGTGACAAAATGATTCTGCACGCTGCCCGAATCGCATTGCAGAGCCGTTTCCCGAAGCAATCCCTGAAGTCCCCGCTTCCACCGACCGATTTCCCGCCCCCAGCATACTCCGCCACGCCCCAACTGCCAGAAATGCGCCCCCACCCCTCCCGTCTCCCAACGTTCTCCCCCAACCCCCGGCCTTCCGCCTCTGGCCTTCCGCCTCTGGCCTCTGATCTTTAGCCTTTGCCCTTCCGTCTTTGATCTTTCTTCCTCATACCTCCTTCCCCATTCTCCCCTTGCCTTTCCACACCTCCACCCGTTCATTGTCCGAACCCTCTCTTGATGCCTGCCAAATCCAAATCCGCCGCCTCGACAAAAGACTCCACCGCCACTATCGGCTTCGGCTGGTTCCGCAAGGACGACAACGTGCGCTGGCAGCCGAGCGGAGCGAGACAGATTGCCAAAGGCAACCCGCAGGGTGAACGCGGCGGCGTTCATCAATTCGGCGTCCCGCCCAAGGGCCACGTCAACTTCGCCTGGGTGCAGCACTTTATGGACCACCTCGCGGCGCACGGCATGGCCGGCTTCGTCCTCGCCAACGGCAGCATGTCCTCCAACCAGTCCGGCTTACCATTTGCCAAGCAATGCGCAGCCAGCGGCACCAGTCGCGATAAGTTGACCAACACACTATGAAAACCATGCAAGCCACCGTGTTTCACGGCATCAACGACATCCGAGTGGACACCGTGCCAAAGCCTTCCGCCGGTCCCGGCGAGGCGGTCTTGCGTATCACGGCCACCACGATTTGCGGAACTGACCTGCACATTGTGCGTGGCGAATATCCCGTGAAGCCGGGACTCATCATCGGGCACGAGCCGGTGGGCGTAATCGAAGAACTCGGCGCGGGCGTCACCGGTTACAACATCGGTGATCGCGTGCTGGTGGGGGCCATCACGCCCTGCGGTCAATGCCGCGCCTGCCTTTCTGGGCAGCACTCGCAGTGCGGCCACGGCTCGGGCTGCCAGGCAATGGGTGGCTGGCGTTTTGGCAACACGATCAACGGTGCTCAGGCGGAGTATCTGCTAGTGCCGTATGCGCAGGCGAATCTGGCAAAGATTCCTGATGAAGTAACCGACGAACAGGTGGTCATGCTCGCGGACATTGCCTCCACCGGTTTCGGCGGCGCGGAGAGTGGCGGCATCAAGATCGGGGACACCGTGGTCGTCTTTGCGCAAGGCCCCATCGGGCTGTGCGCCACCGTGGGGGCCAAACTGATGGGTGCCACGCTGATCATCGGCGTGGATGGTGATGAGAACCGCCTGGCGATGGCGCGCAAGATGGGAGCCGATGTCACACTGAACTACCACGAGTGCAATGTCGTGGAGGAAGTGCTGAAGCTGACCGGCGGCGGAGTGGATGTCGCCATCGAAGCTCTCGGCACGCAAGAAACGTTTGAATCCTGCCTGCGTTGCCTGCGACCAGGCGGCACGCTGTCCAGCCTCGGTGTCTATTCAGGGAAGCTCCAGATTCCCTATGAAGCCTATGCCGCAGGGCTGGGAGATCATCGCATAGTCACCACGCTCTGTCCCGGTGGGAAAGAGCGCATGCGCCGCCTCATCAACGTGGTCCAGTCGGGCCGTTTTGATCCCACGATGTTGGTGACGCATCGATTTTCACTCGCGGACATCAAGCAAGGTTACGAGGTCTTCGGTAATCGCGCTGAAGGCGTGCTCAAGGTTTTGATCACGCCTTGACTGGCACCGACCCGTGATCCCCTTCGCAAACCATGACTTCTCTCGACTCGCAATCCAGCATCCATCACGTCGGCTTCCAGGATGCTGCAAGGCTGTTGGAGTCGGACATTGAGCGCGGCCTTGGCGCGGCTGAAGTCGCGTTACGTCAAAAGAAGTATGGGCCAAACCGGATGGTCACACGCCGTGGCACGCCGGGCTGGCGGCGGTTTTTGAAGCAGTTCACGGAGCCGTTGATTTACGTCTTGATCGCAGCGGCGGCCATCACGGCGTGGTTGGGCGAGTATGTGGATGCGGGCATCATTTTTGGCGTGGTCCTGATCAATGCCGTGATCGGATTCATTCAGGAGTCGAAGGCAGAGGGTGCGCTGGAGGCGCTGATGAGCATGGTCACCACACAGGCCACGGTGCGACGCGGCGGTGAGCGTCAACGAGTGCCATCAACGGAACTGGTGCCGGGCGATGTGGTGATGCTGGAAGCGGGAGACCGCGTGCCTGCTGATTTGCGGCTCTTTCAAGTGAAGGGCCTGCGAGTGGATGAGTCGGCGCTCACGGGCGAATCACTCCCTTCATCGAAAGATGCGGATGCGGTGAATCACGATGCCGTGCTCGGGGATCGCAAGAGCATGGCCTTCACTGGAACGCTAGTCACAGCTGGGCGAGGTGAAGGGCTTGTCTGGGCCATCGGCGACAAGACGGAAAGCGGCCGTATTGCGTGGCTCATCGCGGAAGCCACGGAACTCTCCACACCGCTCACTCGCAAGATCGCGCAGTTCAGCCGTCTGGTGCTATGGGTCATCCTGATTCTGGGCATCGCCACGTTTGCCATCGGCGTAGCGCGCGGGAAGGAGCCGGTGGAAATGTTCATGGCTGCTGTGGCGCTCGCGGTCGGGGTGATTCCCGAGGGACTTCCCGCTGCGGTGACGGTGGTGCTGGCCATCGGCGTGACGCGCATGGCGAAACGGCACGCCATCATCCGCAAATTGCCAGCCGTGGAGACGCTCGGCAGCACGACGGTCATCTGCTCGGACAAGACCGGCACGCTCACGGAGAACGCGATGACGGTGCAGGAAATCTTTGCCGGTGGTCGTGCCTACACCGTCAACGGAACTGGCTACAAGGACGAGGGCGACATCCGGCTCGATGGGGTGGTCGTCACCGCTGAATCCAGCGTCGCCCTCGGCGAATGCCTTGAGGCCGGGTTGCTGTGCAACGACTCCCAAATCAGCGAGGACAATGGCGCTTATCAGGTGCAAGGCGATCCCACCGAGGCGGCGCTCATCGTCACGGCGCGGAAGGGCGGATTGCTCGATGCCGAACTGCATCGCATCCATCCACGGCTCGATTCCATTCCGTTCGAGTCGGAACACCAGTTCATGGCCACGCTCCATCGCGGCGGCCACGTTTCACCGCACATCATTTACAAGAAAGGTGCCATCGAGCGGATGCTGGAGCGCTGCACCACCGCACTACAACCCGATGGCGAGCTGGGCGAGATCGACAAGGCGCTGATACGAGTCGCGGCGGAGCAAATGGCCTCGCGCGGACTGCGTGTGCTCGCCTTTGCACGCGGCCCGGCAGCGGGTGAGCAGGAGACGATTGATCACGATGATGTGGCTGAAGGGCTGACCTTCCTCGGCCTGCAAGGCATGATGGACCCGCCGCGAGCTGAAGCCATCGCTGCCGTGGCGAAATGCCAAAGTGCAGGCATCACCGTGAAGATGATCACCGGCGATCATGCCGGGACCGCCCGCGCCATCGCGCAAATGATCGGCATCACTGGCAGCGACGATGAAGCGCCAGCCGTGACCGGACGCGAGCTGGAGCAAGTGTCCGATGCCGACCTGCCCGCGCTCGCTGATCGCACTGCCGTCTTTGCGCGCGTCGCCCCCGAGCAGAAACTCCGCCTCGTGCGCGCCCTGCAAACATGCGGACACATTGTTGCGATGACCGGTGACGGCGTGAATGACGCGCCCGCGCTCAAACAAGCGGACATCGGCATTGCCATGGGCATCTCCGGCACCGACGTGGCGAAAGGTGCCGCCGCCATGGTCCTCACCGACGATAACTTCGCCACCATCGAAGCCGCCGTGGAAGAAGGCCGAGGCGTCTTCGACAACCTGACCAAGTTCATCGTCTGGACGCTGCCGACCAGCGTGGGACAGGCGCTCATTCTTCTCTCTTCCATCATCCTCGGCTTCACGCTCCCAACGCTGCCTGTGCAGTTGCTCTGGGTCCATATCACCACCGCCGTGTTCCTCGGCATCATGCTCGTGTTTGAGCCCAAGGAAACCGACCTCATGCAGCGTCCCCCACGGGATCCGAAACTGCCGATTCTCACACGTGCTCTCATCCTGCGCACCGGCCTCGTTTCCATCGTCATGCTCGCAGGATCACTGTGGCTGTTCTTCTTTGAACTGAACTCTGAAGGCCACCCCATCGAAATGGCCCGCACAGCCGTGATCAACGTCGTGGTCATCGTCGAAATCGGCTACCTGTTTAATTGTCGCTCCCTCCACCGCAGCGTCCTCGCCCTCGGCATCTTCAGCAACCGCGCCGCTATCGCTGGATCCATCGCGATGATCGGCATTCAACTGTTCTTCACCTACACCCCGCTGATGCACGCGACCTTTCACACCGCCGCCATCGACGTCGGAGCCTGGCTGCGCATCGCCGCCGTATCGGCCCTTTCATTCGCCGTCGTCGAGATCGAGAAATGGGTGCGCG
>CALQSQ010000111.1 GCA_943333275.1 Akkermansia muciniphila | reverse complement strand
TCCCACCCCCCGAGCGGCAATTCCCACCCCCCGAGCGGCAACTTACACCCCCCGAGCGGCAACTTACACCCCCCGAGTGGCAATTACGCCCCTCCGAGCGGGGAATTACCGTCCCCATCCGGACGTTTGGAGGTTTGGAACTGCAAAATCGGCCGGAAACGGGTTTTCGGGGAGACGGAGGGCGTGGCAGGCTGTTCCCGGTGTGCACCCGGTTAGCCGGACTCGGGGAGGAAGGTGGGTAGGACGATGCCGGTGACAGGGGGGTGGGTGCCGAGGGTGCTGGCGAGGTGGAGTTCGACGTTGCGGGCGCCCCAGACGTAGGCTTGGCGGACGAGCTGGGTGGCGGAGACGGGGACGAGCCAGATGGGGGTGCGGCCCTTGAAATGGTGGTGGAGGCAGGCGTGAATGAGGGTGGCGGCGGTGGATTCGTCGATGGCGATGCCAGGGCCGAGCATGGGGCAGGCGGGATGGGTGGAGGCGGCGAGGAAGCCGAGCATTTCTCCGCCGGCATTTTCCAAAATCATGACACGCCAGGGGGCATCGTGGGACTGGAGGAAGAAGTGGAAATCGTGTTCGCGGCGGAGGCCGCTGAGACGGAATTCGAGGTCGGACATGGCGGGCACGTCGGTGAGTTGGGCGGGGCGGACGCCGGGAAAGTTGCCGGGGAGGCCTTCGGCGGGGATTTCGAGGGTAAGGTCCTGGTAGGTTTCGTGGGGGACGAAGCCAAGTTTGGTATATAGAGAGAACGAATCGAGGTTCATCGCGCTGGAAACGAGTCGCAGGGGGAGTCCATCGGCGACGCGGATGATTTCCTCCAGCATGGCGCGGGCAATGCCGCGGCCGCCGGCATTGGGATGGGTGGCAACGATGCCCACGCCAACGTGGGTGGGACGCGGATGGTAGAAGGCGTGGCCAAGCAGCGAGCCATCGGCATCCTCGGCGACGACGCAGCAGCCGGGGTCGAGGGCTTCGTAGGTATCGGGGATGACTTGAAAGGGTTCCCAGGCGTCGCCGAATTTCGCGCTATTCAAATTCCGCCGATACCAAGTGTCCAGCGCGGCGTGAATGAGGCGGGCGGACGCCGGGCCCTCGTGGGGAAGCAGGCGGCGGAGTTTCATGTTCACACATCGCAGATGCGGACCCCTTCGCGGAGGGAGGCGATTTTATCATCGATCGTGGGGATGAATTCCTGGCCGACGTAGCCCTGGTAGCCGACGTCGATCAAAGCCTGCATGATGGGAGGGTAGTTGATTTCCTGATGGCCGCCGATCTCGCCGCGACCAGGATTGCCAGCGGTGTGGATGTGGCCGAGGTAGTCTTTGAATTGGTGAATGCGGGTGATGACATCGCCCTGCATGATCTGGACGTGGTAGATGTCGAAGAGCATTTTCAAGTAGGGGGAGCCGATGGCTTTGCAGATTTCCACGCCCATCTCGATGGTATCGGTGAAGTAATCCGGATGGCCTTTCATCTCGATGTTGACGCGGCTGTTGAGCATTTCCAGACAGAGGACGATTTTCTTTTCCTCAGCGTAGCCAACGATTTTCTTCAGCCCTTCGAGCATGTTTTTTTGCCCTTCCTCCGTGCTGATCCCCCGTCGGAAACCGGAGAAGGTGATGACACTGGGACAGCCGAAGTCCGCGCTAGCGTCGATCATGGATCGCAGCTTTGCGATGCATTCGTCGTGTTCCTCAACATGCGCGAAGCCTTTGGCGAAGCCGTGGCTGCCGGCGATGGCGCAGGTGAGGCCGTGGCGTTTGATGGTCGGCCAGTGTTCGGGGCCGGTGAGTTCGACGCTTTTCATCCCCATGCCGGCGGCGGCTTTGGCGAGTTCCTCGACGGGCATGGGATTGAAACACCAGTGGACCACAGATTGCTTGATGCGCCCGTGCTGGATTTTCCAATTGGGATCATCCTCGGCCAGGGCAAGTGACGCAGAGCCAGCGACTGTGGCGGTGGAGAGAAACTGACGGCGGGATATCATGGGGGATGATTCGCCCATTCCGGTGGGGCGGCAAGGAGAAAGCGAAATTCTCATTTCCCCATCCTGAAATTCCGCATTATGAATGCGCCGATGCACCGTCCCCTTTCCCTTCTCCTGCTCCCCGTTCTGCTCGCCGCCCCGGCGATGCTCCGTGCCCAGGAAGAATCCCCTCCTCCTCCCGCAGACGGTCTGCCTCCGCTTGAACGCGTCCTGGACCAAGCCACCGTTTTCGCACGGCAGGCCACGGAAGCGATGCGCAACAACGACTGGAAGACGGCGGCGGACATGTGGGAGAATCTGCTCAAAATTCAACCCGACAGCGCGGCGGCACTTTCAAATCTTGGCAGCGTGGAAATCAAGCTCGACAAGCCAACCGAAGCCCGCGCACACCTGGAAAAAGCCGTGGCCCTGCGGCCCAATCTTCCCGCCGCCTGGATGACGCTGGGCATGCTGCACCTTGAACAAAAGAATCCCATGCTCGCCGTGTCCTGTCTGACCCGCGCCGTCCACGAAGACCCGTCCGATCCCCGCCTGCACAATGCCCTTGCCATCGCCCTGAAACAGATCGGTTGGACAAATGGCGCTGAACAGGAACTGCAGCGGACCATCGACCTCAGCCCGGATTTCGCAGAGGCGCATTTCAACCTGGCTCTAATTTACCTGGAGCAACAGCCCCCGGCCATCGAATCCGCCCGCCGCCATTATTTCTTCGCCAGGGACCTTGGCGCACCGCCGGATGAACTGGTGGACAAGCAATTCAAGGAGGCGGGCATAGAATACGTTCCGCCCGATCCCAACGAAAAAAAATCCGACAAACCAACGGCGAAAGACGGCACTGAGCAGACGGACAAACCCACCCCTCCTCCTGCCAAACCCACCCCCAAGGCCCCGACCCCCACCAAGTCCAAGCCCGCCCCCAAATCCAAACCCAAATCCAAATAGTATGCGTCGTCGTCAGTTTCTCACCACCATGACCCTGTTGGCCGGTCCCGGCGGCTTGTCTGCACAACCGGCCGCGCCCGCCCTGCCGCCCGGATCGACCGGCAAACCAGCCCCCACCACCACGTGCAAGGCGGTGATGGTCATCGACATTTTAACAGGGAAAATTTTGCTCCAGAAAAATGCACGCGAGAAACGGGCGGTAGCCAGCACGCAGAAACTTCTGACCGCCCTGCTGCTCTGCGAAGCCGGCAATCTGGACCGCAAGGCCACCGCCTCCGAATACGACGAGGCCGCCGAACCCACCAAGATCTACCTGAAGCCGGGATCCTCCTACCCTCGCCGCGAAATCCTCAAGGCCATGCTCATGAAAAGCGCCAACGATTGCGCCCGCTGCCTGGCTCGCACGCATGCCGGATCCGAGGACGATTTTGCCAAACTCATGAACAAACGCGCTTTGCTGCTCGGCATGCAGGATTCCCATTTCGTGAATGCCAGCGGGCTTCCCGGCGACCAGCATTCCACCGCCCGCGACATGGCCCTGCTCGCCCGTGCCGCCTACCTGCAACCGGTCATCCGCAGCATCGTGAACCAGGCCGAAAGCACCTTCACACATGCTGACGGACGCGTGGTCAAACTTCACAATACCAACCACCTCCTCACGACCGACCCCTACTGCAACGGCATGAAAACCGGCTACACCGACGCCGCCGGCAAATGCCTCATCTCCTCCGCCACCCACAAAGGCCGCACGGTCATTGCGGTGCTCCTGGGAGGGTCAAGCTCCAAGATTTGGGGCGAAGCCAAGTTGCTGCTGCACTGGGGGCTGGGCGTAGCCTGATTCATTCCCGGGGAGATGGGGGAAATTTTCCTTTGCTTCCGTTCATTTTACCCCTACGAATCCGCCCTGATTTTCCAATCACAAACCACCACCAAACTCCAACCCACTCCCTACCATGGCTGATTTAGACGGCAAAACCTCCGAGAAGAGCAAGGAATTCTTCACCAACACCCCGCAAACCTCCCCGGGATTTTTCCTCAAGGGCGCCCACCAATACGACTGGGGACTCAAAAACCGGCTCGCTCAGGTCTTCGATCCCAAGGATGGCCGCACGCTCATGCTGGCCTTCGACCACGGCTATTTCCAAGGCCCCACCACCGGCTTGGAGCGCGTGGATCAGACGATCCTTCCGCTCGAACCCTACGTCGACTGCCTCATGCTCACCCGCGGCATCCAGCGCAGCATCGTCCCCGCTAGCACCCGCAAGGCCATCGCCCTGCGCGCGTCCGGCGGCACCTCCATGATCAGCCCGTTTGAGGAATGGGAAGGTGAAATTACGGAAGGCTCGAGCAAGAAATCCATCAAACTCAGCCGTCCCGGATTCGAACCCCTTTCCAATGAAAGCACCGCCCTCACGATTGAGGAGGCCATCCGACTCAACGCCAGCGTGCTCGCCGTGCAGGTCTTCATCGGCAGCGCCTACGAGCGCCAGTCCTTGAAAAACCTCACCGACCTCGTGGACGCCGCCAGCCGCTACGGCATCGGTGTCATGGGCGTCACCGCCGTGGGCCGCGCCATGACCCGCACGCCGCAGTATTTCCGCCTCGCCACCCGCATCATGGCGGAACTGGGTGCCAACGTGGTGAAATGCTACTACACCGATACCGAATTCGACACCGTCACTTCCTGCTGTCCGGTGCCGATCGTGATCGCCGGCGGCAAGAAACTCCCCGAACTCGATGCCCTGAAAATGTGCGCCAACGCCCTCAATCAGGGTGCCAACGGCGTGGACATGGGCCGGAATATTTTCCAGGCCGAGGATCCCGTCGCCATGGTCCAGGCCGTCGCCGGAGTCGTCCACGGTGGATTGACCGCGGAACAGGGCCTCCAGTGCTACAAGGACCTCAAGAGCAAGGGTAAGGCCAAGGCGAAAGCCAAAGCCAAGCGCTAAGCCTCAAGACTATAGCCGCCATTTCCCGACCTTGAAATTCCCTCGCGAATTTCAGGGTCGGTTCGTTTGCACCTCCCCTGTAAGTCTGGCCGAACCGTCGCCCTGCCCGTTCCGAGAATACCATTTGCGAGACCCGCGAAAACGGTGGTTGGTGGCGGGAAATTTTATGTCCGCTCCCACCCATCATGCACCCGGCCAAAGCCTGACGCTACCCCGCCGACGCGTCCTGCCCGGCGTGGTTCTGGGAGTTGGGCTGGTGCAACTGCTCGCCTTCACCCTTTCGGCGATCCAACTCAGCCGCGACCTCCATGGCCACCCGCAGCATTTCAGCGATGCCACTTCCACGACATCGCTTTTCCAATTGCTGTGGGCAAATCTGGATCTGGCCTGGGGCTACGGCCTCGTGGGGCTCGGCATGATCCTCGTGGCATGGCCGCTGGTGCAATGGGCGAATGCCCGGCTGGAAAATTTCCGCACCCGCAGAATTGTCGGGCAGGCGGCACTCATCACCGTGGGGATCTGGGGGTTCTTTGCGGTGAAATTCTTCTTCGCCAAGCCCTTCTATTTTCTGACCGGTCCCGAGTATCAGGACATCGTCTATCGCATGACCAATTTCGTTCCGGCCTGGATGAAATTTGCCATCTTCGAAGCCTTTCCCTGTCTGGTGGTGGCGGGGTTGGCGACCCATTATCTGGGCCGTATTTTAAAATGGAAAATGCCCCACTGGCCCGGAGCCGCCGCGCAGTGGGTCAGTCTTCTGACCGTCGCCCTGGTCGGTCTTGTGGCGTGGGTCAGCGTGAGTTGGCCGAAGTCGCCGCCCGTCGCCCAGGCGCCTGCCCGACCCAACGTCCTGATTCTCGCCTCAGACTCTCTGCGTGCTGACCACCTTTCCAATTATGGCTACCCGCGGCCCACCACTCCGGCCATTGCGGCTCTCGCTGCCAGGTCCGTCCAGTTTTCGCAATGCTACGTGCCCATCGGCTCGACGCTGGAAAGCATGACCAGCCTGATGTCGGGACAGTATCCCCACACTCACGGACTGCAGCATGCGTATCCCAATCGCGAACAGGTGGAGCATGTGAAATTGAACTCCCCAACCCTCGCGGGCCAGTTCGCCGCCGCAGGATATGAAACCACGGTGCTCGGCGATTGGTGTGCGGGCGTATTTTCCAGAATCCCCCACGGATTCGCCAAGCTCGACATCGCTCCGCGCCATGACTACAAGGTGCATCTGGCGCAGATGACCTATCGCGATCATCCGCTGCTCCCCATATTCTTTGGCAATGAAATCGGCTTCAGCATGTTTCCCAGCCTCCGCTCGCTGCCGGAGGCCGTGACCCCGGAAGTCGTGGCCGAACGCCTCAAGGACCAGATCAGCGAGCAGGCCGGGCACGAGCAGCCGTTTTTTATCACGGCCATTTTCAGCAGCACGCATCTTCCCTACAACGCCCGGCCGCCCTTTCATCGCAGTTTTACCAGCGACAAGGCCGGCGGTCCGCACCGCGGGGGCATTGCTTTTGACATCGATCAATTTCTCAAGAACGCCGACCCCAGCCAGCCCCGCGCCAGCCTCTCCGAATCGGAAGCCGCCCAGATCATCGACCTCTACGACGACTGTGTCGCCAGCTTCGATGCCAGGGTGCAGGAAGTGCTGGATCATCTGGAAAAAAGCGGACTCGCGGACCACACGATCGTACTCGTCACCTCGGATCATGGCGATTGCCTGCTCGAAGCCAACAGTGCGCTGGGCCATGGCCGGGCGATTAACGGAAAGGATCCGGACCTGCACGTTCCCTGCGTGCTCCATGTGCCGGGACGCGAAGCCGCGGCCAGAAGCATCGACCACCTGGTCCGATCCATTGATTTCGCCCCCACGCTGCTCGACCTCGCCGGAATTCCGGCCGACTCCCGCATGGAGGGCGTGAGCCTCAGACCCTATCTGGAAAAGTCCGGCGCCAATCTGGCGCTGGCCGTGTTTGCCGAAACGAGCGACCCCTTTGCGAAGCGTTCCATCCCCGGCGAGATTCCCCTGTATATGAATCCACCTGCGGACGCAACGACCGTGGACCTGAGCTTCGACGGCCATGAAGTGCTCGCCGATGCCTATCAGGAGGAAATCCTGAAGACCAAGGAAAGATGCCTGCGCACGCGATACTGGAAGCTGGTTTTCTCCCCGGGCCAGGATCGCGACATCTGGCGCCTCTTCGATCTCCGCAAGGACCCGAACTGCGAGCACCCGGTCAATTTCACTTATCCCGGCGTCTTCAGTTCCATGCAGAAAAGCCTGCTCATCTGGATGCGCGAGAAAAAAGAAAGCCGCATCGGCGACATCTTCCCCGATGGCGAGCCTGCGGACGACGTCGTCAGCAACCAATAAATCCCATGAACCAGCGCCCCGGAGAAAGAGGGTTCGGACTGTTGGAAATCCTCGCCCTGCTCGGCGTGATCGCCCTCGTTGTGGTGCTCAGTTACCCGGGATACAAACGCTCCGGCCTGATGACCAAGGCCACGCAACTGCGCGGCGAGCTGGGTGAAATCGAACAAGCCATGGCTGCCGCCAGCACCGCGCTCAAAGCCCCGCTCGGATCGTTGCTCACCTTTGAACAAATCTCGCCGCACCTTCGTTCGCCCTCACCCTCGTTGAAAAAAGGCCTCGATCCTTTCGGCAACGCCTACGGCCCCCAGCGCAACGACCAGAAACCTTCCATGCCGGACCAATCCGCCGATCACCTCAGGGGCGTCGTGCCGGAAGACTTCTGGGGCACCGCCGTGAATCCCTGATTACAGAAAGCCGACCACCCGCCGCCGCAACAAATCGAGCGCGGCGAGACTGGAGGCCTGTTTGAACGATTCGCGTTCATAGGGGAAGAAATGACGCTGGATCACCGGCGGCTTCCCATCACGGCTGGCCACTCCGATAAACACTGTTCCGACGGGTTTGGCTTCGGTGCCCCCACCGGGCCCGGCGATGCCCGTGATGGATATGGCGTAGTCGGTTCCGGCGCGCTGGAGGCAGCCTTCCACCATGGATAGGCAAACTTCCGCACTCACCGCTCCGTGCATTTTCAGCAAATTTTCCGGCACCCCCAGCATGTCCATTTTTGCCTCGTTGGCATAGACGACGGACCCCCGCAGAAAGACCTCGGACGCTCCCGGCACATTCGTCAGCCGGTGCGCAATCAACCCGCCGGTGCAACTCTCCGCCGTCGCCAACGTGCGACCAAACCGCCTCAGCAAATCGATCACGGTTTCCTCCATCGATTGATCCGTTGCGGAAAAGAACTGCTCGGGAAATGCGGCGGCCACCACATTGCGGGCCGCTTCCATTTGCTCGGGCGACCCCAGCACGCGCACGACCACCTCGCCCATCCGCGCGCAGTAGCCGATTTCCAAATCGTCCCCCAGCGCCATCAACGCAGGCTCCACCGTGGCCGAGACCTCCGACTCACCCAGCCCGGAAAGTCGGAAATTGCGGATGTCGGTGATGCGCGTTTTGCCGGTGCAGATTTCCTTCAGCAGGGGCACGACGGCATTCTGAAACATAGGCATGAGTTCGCGTGGTGGCCCGGGCAGCAGGAACAGATGGGGGGTCGGCCCGCCGGTCACCGGACATTGCGATTGCGCCGGAAAATACAAGCCTGGAGCGGTTCCAAAATCATTGTGCAAAATGCGCGCCCGCTCGGGAATCTGGGCCTGCCGCCTGGTCTGCTCGTTAATTTCCTTATGTCGGCGGGCCAGCCGCTCCTTGATCCGCGCCAGCACTTCGGCATCCTCATGGAGCGTCTGCCCCAGCAGTTCAGCGGTGATTTCCCGGGTGATGTCATCGCTCGTCGGCCCCAGCCCTCCGGTCACGATCACAATGTCCTGCCGCGAGAACGACTCCACCAGTGCCTCCCGGATGATGTCCCCGTCCGGAATACAAATCTGCCGGCCAATCCGCAGGCCCAGCGGCAGCAGATGCTCGCCCAGATAGGCGAGGTGGGTGTTGATGGTGTTTCCAAGTAAAAGCTCCGTTCCGGTATTGATGACTTCCAAGCGCATAGGCCGGAGCCTAGAGCGGATCACCCCGCCGTCGAACTTTTTTCGTCATTGCGCATGAGCCTGCCTCGCTTACACTTCCCAACCTAGTAACATCCCCTCCATGACCAACCATCCCTTCCGCGAGATCAACCCCGATTCCCTCCTGCTTCTCCCCCCCCACCTTCGCCAGCGTGCGGCCACCATGGTCGGCACTTCCGGCGCAGCCGTGCAAAACGTCACGGTCTATGAAAAGGAGCCCGGCATTGGGATGATGGGATTCGATCTGCTTTCGCGTCTGATGAAGGACCGCATCATTTTCATCGGGGAACAGGTCTCCGACCCCCTGGCCAACTACCTCATCGCGCAGATGCTCTATCTGCAAATGCAGGACCCCTCCAAGGACATCAATGTTTACATCAACAGCCCCGGCGGTTCTGTCACCGCAGGCCTGGCGATTTATGACACCATGCAATTTCTCACCTGCGATGTGAACACCTACTGCATGGGCATGGCCGCCAGCATGGGTTCCGTGCTGCTCTGCGCCGGCACCAAAGGCAAGCGCTACGCCCTGCCCAACAGCACCGTCATGATCCACCAGGTCTCCGGCGGAGCCCAGGGCACCGCGAGTGATGTGGAGAGGACCGTCGAATTCATGTATGGTCTGAAAAAGCGCCTCAACGCCATCCTCGCCAAACACACCGGCCAGACCATCGCGCAGATCGAAAAGGATTCCGACCGCGACAACTACATGTCCGCCGAGGCCGCCTGCGCCTACGGACTGGTCGATAAAGTGCTCGAAAGCAAACGTGAGCTTGCCGCCCACACGGACGCCCCCACCCCCGCCTGATTTTTTCCCACTCTCAAACACTCCAACTCTTCACCCCGCATGGCTCGCGCCTCCAATCTCACCATGTGCTCCTTCTGTGGCAAAAGCCATGCCGAAGTGCGCAAGCTCATTGCCGGACCCGGAGTTTACATCTGCGATTCCTGCATCGTGGTCTGCAAGGAAATCCTCGACAAGGAAATGGAGGAGGAGGAATCACCGCCCGCGCCTGAGCTCAAGGCGCTGAAGCCCTCGGAAATTTACCATCATCTCGATCAATACGTCGTCGGTCAGGAGCACACCAAGCGGGTGCTCAGCGTGGCGGTTTACAACCACTACAAGCGACTCATCCACAACGCCAAGCTGGCGGAGAATGCCTTCGCCCGCGGACATTCCGAAAGCGACGACGTGGAGATCGAGAAAAGCAACGTGCTCCTCCTCGGCCCCACCGGTTGCGGCAAGACGCTCATGGCCCGCACGCTCGCCAAGGTCCTCAACGTTCCCTTTGCCATCGCCGATGCCACCACGCTTACCGAGGCCGGCTACGTCGGCGAGGATGTGGAGAACATCATTTTGCGGCTGCTGCAAAATGCGGATTTCGATGTGAAGCGCGCCGAGGTCGGAATTATTTACATCGACGAAATCGACAAGATCGGCCGCAAGGGCGAGAACGCCAGCATCACCCGCGATGTCTCCGGCGAGGGCGTCCAGCAGGCCTTGTTGAAGATGCTCGAAGGCACCATCGCCAACGTACCGCCGCAGGGTGGACGCAAGCATCCCCAGCAGGAATACATCCAGGTGAACACGGAGAAAATTCTCTTCATCTGCGGCGGTGCCTTCAGCGGCTTGGATAAAATCATCAGCCGCCGGGTGGTCAGTAAGACCATGGGTTTCGGAGCCGTGCACGCCCCTTCCAACAAGGCCGCCACCGATGCCGAATTGATGAAGCAACTCATGCCCGAGGACTTGCAGCATTTCGGTCTGATCCCGGAATTCATCGGACGTCTGCCCGTGCTCAGCACGCTCGAACCCCTCACCGAGGACGATCTGCTCCGCATCCTCACCGAGCCGAAAAATTCACTCGTGCGTCAGTATGCCAAACTGATGGAAATCGAGGGAGTGGATCTTCAGGTCACCCGGGACGGATTGCAGGCGCTCGCCTCCGCCGCTCTCAAACGCGGCACCGGGGCCCGCGCCCTGCGCAGCCTCTTTGAGAAGCTGACGCTCGACATCATGTTCGAGGTTCCCGGCCAGGATGACATCAAGACCGTGATCATCAATCGCGCCGTCGTCGAAGGCGAACGCGGACCCGTCATCAAGCGGAAGAAGAAAAGCGGTCGCGACGCCGCCTAGTTTCCATTAGGATTTCACCCGCCTATTTTGCCGGGGATCTTACCGGTGCCTTTGTGGAGGCCGGCGATTCCTCCCAGCCTCCTCCCAGCGCCTTGTAGAGTTTGATCAGGTCCAGACTCGCCTGGCGTTGACCGATCACTACCTGCTCTTGGGCGGAGAGTTTGGTGCGCTGGGCTTCCAGCACATTGAGAAAGTCGCCCAGACCATTTTTGTAAAGTTCGTTGGCCAGTTCGTAGGATCGGTTGCTGGCCTTCACAGCCTCGCGCAGTGCCTCGAGGCGGTTCTGGCTCTGGCGGTAGGCCACAAGCGATGATTCCACATCCTCGATGGCCCGCAACACTGCCTGATCCCAGTCGGCCTGGGCTTCGTCGCGCACGGCTTCGGCGGCTTTTTGATTCTGTTTCAGCTTGCCACCGGTGAACAAGGGGATGGAAATTTTCGGACCAACCGTCCAGTTCTCCGAGTCGCGTTCCGTCAGCGATTTCCATTCCGTGCTTTGCCAGCCGATATTGGCGCCAATGGAAAAGCGGGGGAATCTGGCAGCCCTCGCAGCCCCCACCTGGGCGGTGGCGGCGGCAAAATTGCGTTCCGCCTGACGGACATCGGGTCGGCGCTGGAGCAATTCAGAGGGAAGTCCGGCCGGAACATGGGAGGGGCCGCTGGGGATGGGGCGGGAGGACTCCAGGGTCTTGACGTAGGTCCCGGCCGGCTGGCCCGTGAGGGATCCCAGCCGGTGAATCGCGGCCGCGATGCCAGACTCGACCAATGGCAACTGGGCCTTGGTTATCGCGAGCTGAGCCTCCGCCTGAGCCACGACGAGTTCGGGGCTGAGTCCGGCCTGCAGTCTGGACTGCGTGAGTTCGAGAGTTTTTTTCTGGCTGCCGAGGTTGTCATTCAGAACGCCCAGCTGATTTTGAAGACCCCGCAGTTCCACATAGTTGGAGGTGATCTCGGCCAGCAGGGAAATCAGGACGTTGCGCCGGGCTTCCTCGGCGGCATCCGACTGGGCCGATGCCGCTTCCACGAGACGGCGATTTTTCCCAAACACATCAATTTCCCAACTCGCATCAAGGGCCAGATCGAAAAGATTGAAGGCTTCATTGCTCTGCGTCGGCCCAAAATTCCCGAACTGGCTGAACTGGCCATTGGCGCTGCGCAGGGAGCGCGACACCCCGCCACCCACTCCGAGTTGCGGCCAGTAATCGCCCACCGTGGCCAGCCGCCGCGCGCGGGCTTCGCGAACGCGCGCTGCAGCAGAGATCAGCGTGGGATTTCCCGCCAGCGCATCATTGATCAGCGCATCGAGCTGGGGGTCTTGAAAACTTTGCCACCATTGGTTCAGATTCGGGGCCGCCGGGCTCGGACTCTGGCGGGTAAAACTACCCGGCACTTCCACCGCGATTGCCGCGCTGGGGAGTGTCGATGCCAGAACGAACGAGAACAAAAATTGGGAGGGCTTCATGAGGGGATAGGTAGCAATGGATTTCGGGTTCGTGCAATGGGGACTTTGCCCGCGAGCAGCCATCCACTTACGAGTCGGAGCACGCGGAAAGATGCCAAAGATCGCCCGCTATCTTTCCACCCGCTTGCTGGCACCGGCCATTTCATTCTCCACCTCGGAAAGCGTCGCAAATGAGGTGTCGCCGGGTGTCGTCATGGCCAACGCCCCATGCGCCGCTCCGTAGGCGACGGCTTTCGCAGGGTCATTATGCTGAAGAAATCCATAAATCAGTCCGCTGGCGAAACTGTCGCCGCCGCCCACCCGATCCAGAATTTCCAAGCCTTTTCGCTCGACGGATTGGTGAAATCTCCCCTCATGCCAGAGGATGGCGCTCCAATCGTTGACGGTCGCGGAATGGACGGTTCGCAGGGTCGTGGCCGCCACCTGGAAATTCGGAAACTCCGCCACCGCCTGATCGATCATCCTCTCAAAACTGCCCATTTCCAGGCTGCTGAGCGACTCATCCACACCTTCCACCGAGAAGCCCAGGCAGGCGGTGAAATCCTCCTCATTGCCAATCATTACATCGACACTTTTGGCGATGCGCCGGTTCACTTCCTGGGCACGGGCCTTGCCTCCGATCGATTTCCAGAGGCTCGGCCGGTAATTGAGATCGTAGCTGACAATCGTGCCATGCTTGCGGGCGCACTCCACGGCTTCGATGACCACCTCGGGCGTGGTGTCACTCAACGCGGCAAAGATCCCCCCGGTGTGCAACCAGCGCACACCCTGACGGCCAAAGAGATCCTCCCAATCCACATCGCCGGGCTTAAGCTGACTGGCCGCTGTGTTCCCCCGATCCGGAATTCCCTTGGCACCTCGGATGCCGAAGCCACGTTCCGTGAAATTCAATCCATTGCGCACCGTTCTCCCGATTCCATCATATGCCACCCACTTGATGTGACGGGTATCCACCCCTCCCTGCATGATGAAATCCTCGATCAACCGCCCGACATCATTCTCCGCCAGGGCCGTGACCACGCTGGTGCGCAGGCCGAAACATTTGCGCAGACCTCGCGCCACATTGTATTCGCCGCCACCCTCCCAGATCTTGAACTCCCGAGCCGTGCGAATCCGGCCCTCACCGGGATCGAATCGAAGCATGATTTCGCCGAGCGACACGAGGTCGTAGGCGCAGGAGGAGGCGGGTTTGATTTTCAGCATACGAGGGTGGGTTGGAGACTTTCCACTAAAAGCGAACGTCTGGAATGCAAGGAATTTGCAGGGCCGGAGAGGCCGGACTAGCATAGGCGCATGCCGGATCACATCGTCGTCGTTTTTATGAAATACCCCGCACCCGGGAGGGTCAAGACCCGCCTGGCGGCAACCATGGGGGCTGCGGGCGCAGCCGATGCCTATGAACAACTGGTGGTTGCAACATTGTCCAATCTCACCGAGCCACCGGACGGATGGCAATACTGGATCGCCTTCGATCCGCCAGACCACCGGGAGCAGGTCGTGGCCTGGTTGCGTGGCCATGCGCCGAATTTCCATTGGCACAAACTGCATCCCCAGTCGCAGGGCGATCTCGGCGCGCGCCTTTGGGAGGTTGTTCACTCAGCGCTGGATCAGGAAAAGGCGCATTCCGTGACGTTGATTGGAACCGATTGCCCGTGCATCCTGCCGCATCACCTTGCACGGGCACAGCACTTGTTGGATCGCGGTGCTGACATCGTTTTCGGCCCGGCCACGGACGGCGGGTATTATTTGCAGTCCATGAAATCAGCCGTGGCGGAAATGTTTCACGAGATACCCTGGAGCACACCAAACACGTTCCAAGCCTGTCTGGATCGGGCACGCGAGCTTGGCCTCAACGTGACCCTGCTGGAGGAACTGACCGATGTGGATACCATCGCCGATTGGGAATCCTGGCGGAAGGAGTTGAGCCCATGAGGAATCTCGCCATCCTGCCGCCATGAATCCCCTCCGCTTCACGCCGATCTATCAACAACGCATCTGGGGAGGTCGCGAAATCCAGCGCCTCTTCGCCCGCGAGCTGCCCACCGATGGACAGCCGTATGGCGAATCGTGGGAACTGGTCGATCGCAAGGAAGCTCAGAGCATCGTGCGGGGAGGCGATTTCGATGGCCTGTCGCTTCATGAATTGTGGATGGATCATCGCGACGCGATCTTCGGGGCGAAGGCACCGGACAGCCCGCGATTTCCGCTGCTGGTAAAAATCCTCGATGCACGCGAAGACCTTTCACTGCAAGTCCACCCACCCGCCTGGCTGGCTGCAGACCTGGGCGGCGAACCAAAGACGGAAATGTGGTATGTGGCGGAGGCGTTGGAAGGCGCCAACCTGGCGGTCGGAGTCCGGCGTGGCGTCAATCGCGAGGTCTTTGCGGAGGCGCTCGCGGGAGGTAATGCCGGTGATTTGGTGCCGCGTCTGGCGGTGCAGGCTGGCGACGCCATTTTCATCCCCAGTGGCCGGCTCCACGCGATCGGTGCCGGCCTCGTCATCTTTGAAATCCAGCAAAACAGCGACACCACCTACCGGGTCTTCGATTGGAATCGTCTCGGCCTCGATGGCAAACCCCGCACCCTTCATGTGGAGGAATCGCTCCGTTGCATCGACTTCTCAGACAATACCCCCTCCCTGCTTCCATCGCGCGAGGGCACGCTGGTAAAATGCGAATTTTTCAAAACTACCCAACACCACCTCGCCGGGGACGAAACACATCCCATCGGAACGGAAGGCTCGTTTGCCCTCCTGATCATCGTGAACGGTGAAGGTTCGATGGCCAATGAGATCGCCAGAGCCGGCGACCATCTCCTGCTGCCCGCAACCATGACCGACGAGGAGCGCAGTTTCCGGGCGGACACGCCATCGGTCGTGCTGGTGGTGACGTTTGGCTAACCGTTCCCACTGCGGCTTATTTCTGATCGACAACCAATCGCAGGGCAAAATCCTTCGCGAATCCGGGTGAAGTCAGCGTGATCGTCCCCCCGGGGTGCTTGATGGGATCCAGAGCTTTTTTCTCACCCGAGGTCGCATCCAACCATTCGCCTGCATAGTCCCCTTTCGGCAAATCCATTTCCAAAGCCGTCCCTCCCCCACCCTTCTGATACACGGCATATTGATTTCCTGCCTCCGCCATGGCGGTGAAGGCAGCGCTCGTCGCGAGTTCCCCTTTCACAAAACTGCGGTCGGGCTTCAATCTCAGGAAATCAAACTTCCGCAGAAACTCGCCCAGGCTGCGCATCTGTTTTCGAAATGCCATGCCGCCACCTCCGGGCGTTGGATCTTTCACAGGAAAGGTCCCATCCTCATGACCAACGCAAAACGAGTAATCGAGATTGTTATAGAGCGAGCCGCCTGAGAGCATGAACTCCCAGGCTTGGATTCGGTAGTATTCATCGCCCGTGCCCTTGAACCCCGTCTCATTCATGCCCAGCGGCTTGTTGAGCGCCAAGTTATCCGTGACCGCTGAAGTCTGGGCATAATGGAAATTGAAGATGGAAATACCCTGGTGGGGCTTCTCCACCTTCGCTGTGTCATTGGCGACGTTCCATGAAATGAGGTGCTGGTTGGGCAGATCCTTCTCGGTGGCTGCGATCACATCCGTGATCCGGTCATGCCATTCCCGCGTGACGCCGCCGAAATAGGGTTCGTTCATGACTTCGTAATACAGGTTATCAAAGCCGTTGAGTTCACGAACAATCTTGCGCGTCATTTCCTCCTGCACCGCCAGCAGGGCGGGTTCCTTGTCGAGAGTGTGGACCTCGTGTTTGCCGACTTTGCCGATGCCATTCACGTTGTTCGAAGCCTTCATGGGGCTGTAATCCCACTGCGGATCTTCATACATCGGGGTGAACAAATTCATCTCGACCACGATTCCCTTCCTCCCCGCCGCAGCCACACAGTCCCGCAGCCTGGTGAAGAAGGCCTCATCCCATTTCGTAAGATCAAACTTGTTGCCCCCGTGCACATACCCCGCTTCGCCACTGCGCGCCCATGGGCAGATCAACTTGCCCGGTGCCGGAGCCAGGGTGTTGCGCTCAATGTTGAACGCCCCCTGCGGTTCAACATAGCACCCGGGGAAAATGCGCGTCAGGTTCAATCCGTCCGCGGCGAGCGTGTCGAAATATTTCCGGAAATCAAATTCAGAATTGAGCACCGCTCCGTAGTGTTCCCCGGAGGTGATCAGAACTTCCGGCTTGCCGCGAAAGAGAAAATAGTGGGAATTTTCAGGATGAAGCTTCAGGGGTTTCTCCGCCCTCACCAATGAGGCAAATGTCAGGACCATGGTGAAGAGTGCGGATAAGTTTCTTTTCATGGTGGATGGGATTTGCAGGCAGGAGGATGACTCGTGCCCGCGCCTGGCATTGGCAAGGTGTTTCCCTTTGAAACACAAACGGCACAACGCGTCAGAACCAGGTCGATTTCTCGGAAAGCGATCGTGCGATCAACTCCTCACCCCTCGCCGCCCGGCTCATCCTTCAGCATCAGACCCGGCACGATTTTCCCCTTGTCCGCAAAGCGGTCGAAGCGATTGGAAAGGATCAGCAGCGTGGGGGCCCAAAGCCCCACGAAGATGCCAAAGCGCTCCGCATGGGCTGCCGTCTCCGGGGTGTCGCGATCCAAAAACCACCAGATCCCGATGGATAGCACGATTGACAGCAGTCCACCTTGGAAACAGATGGAACTCAGAGTGCGGCAGACGTGTGGATTCATAACGACGAATTCACCTGATTTGTCTCTAAATGACAACTCGTATTTGGGGAAAATGGTCCGCAGACAGGGAATGCGCCGACTGCGAAGGCAGGGGGGAAATATTACGACTTGAGATTTGGGCTGAATAATGGACCTTTGACGCGCGTCTGTTTCTCTGGACATATGTTTCTGGCTGGAGCGCCTACACTGCAACCATCCTGTCCTCCTCGTTGACCCAATGATTTCCACCATTCGATTCCTGATGCTAACCCTCGCCATACTGGCGGTGGGTGCTGCCCAGGTGTTGGGGGTGCAGGCGGGGTATCTGTGTGGCTGCACGGGTCAGAAATCCACGGTCGACACCTGTCACGCCGACAGCTGCCACCCGATGCAGGACCACGAGCACGAGGCTGATGCTGATGCTGACTCCCCCTGTGGCTGTCCTGAGGAAAATGAACAGACTCCCACAGACCATGACCACAAGCACCTGCAGGCGCATGATACTCTGTTGGTGAGAGGTTTTCCGCCGCTCGCGCAACTGCCTGCCCCGGTGCTTTTCGATTTACCTCCGGCCTTTCTCGTGCCGGAGTTTACATTCCTCACCACCGCGGTGTGGCGGGAGATTGAATGCCCGGACCCTCCGGAATATGGGAGCCCACCCATGCCCCAGCTGGTGGCACGGACGATGGTGATGGTGGTTTGAAGCAGGGAAATTGATCCGCTTCGCGCGCATTGGGCGATGCGGGATTCACTCGGTCGCAGATTCACGGCCTGGCCGCAGCGGCTTTTCTCAAATCAAACCCATCCCTTTCATGTTTCGATCCATCTTCCTATTCCTTTACCTCACTTTATCAGTCCAGGGCGCGCGCTTCACGCTCGAATCCGCCGTCCAGCACGCCCTCAGCCACAATCCTGAGCTGGCGGCCGCGCGCTTCAGCATTGCCGAGGCGCAGGGTCGGCTGCTCCAGTCGGGCAGGCGGACCAATCCTGAATTGGAATCGGACCTTCGCCCCAATTTGCGCGGGCGGGAAATTTCCTATGAGCTTGGGTTCATGCAGAAATTTCCACTCACCAATCGCCTGCGACTTGAGAAGGCGGTTTCCGCAGCGGGGGTAACGCTGGCGGAGGCGGAAGTGCGGGCGGCGGAACTCAAACTGGCGACAGCCGTTCGGACGATCGGCGTGAAGTGGCTGAGCCTCGATGGCAGCAAGGCGCTGAAGGAAAAAATGATCGCCAACAGCCGGGAACTCGCCGCATCCGCCGCCAAAATTGCCGCGCAGGCGGAAGGATCCGGACTCGAAGCCACGCAGTTTGAGCTGGAGGCGCAGCAACTGGCGCTGGATCTGCTGCAACTCGATGCCACACGCGCAGCGC
>CALQSQ010000110.1 GCA_943333275.1 Akkermansia muciniphila | reverse complement strand
ATTTCTCCCAATTCTCTGCCACAATCGGTCCCGGCCTGAATTTATCTCCCTCCCTCCCAAAGTCCCCACTCCGCCGAGCCCATGTTTAAACTGAGCAGATTTATGAACAAAGCGCGGTTCAAGGGAACCACGGTGCGTCGCTATTTCGGGCTGCAGGGAGCGGTGTTGAAAGGGGCGGTGTATTGCAAATCGGCCCCCGGTCAGCCACTGACGGTGGCCTTGCTCGATGCTGATGGAAAGGTGCTCCGAAGCGTGGTGGCCAATGGACCTTGCAAGCACGATGAACTGCCGCCGCATTGCGGCTTCTCCATTCCGGTGCCGATGGAGTGGCTGGCGCATCCCGAATCTGAAATCCAATTTTCCTTCCGCGTGCTCGAAAATGGCGTCGAATTTCCGGAGGGTGGGCGGGTGATCGACAAGCGGCAGATCGGACGAATTTTCAGCGAGGAGGCCTGCATCGACGAGGCCGAGGGCGCCGAGCGATTGGAGAAGGCTCTGGCGGAGATCCCGCATGGGTGCACGCCTTTCGTGATTGGCATCCATGAAATGCAGCGTTCGGGTGCCCCCTTGATCGCACTTTCGGTGATCCGCCATCTTGCCAAAGCCAAAGGCTGGCATCCGCTGATTCTCTGTCTGGGACCGACGGGACCGCTGACGGAAAATTTTGCGGAACTCGGGCAGGTGATTTTTGGAATGGGGCCGCTGCTGAATCGTGAGCCTGCGATGATGCTCGGATTGTTGCGGAGGCTGCGCCGGGTCTGCGCCCCTGCCGCCCTCGTCAATTCGATCTCCACGACACCACTGGCGTCGGCATTGAAAGAGGCTGGATTTGGCGTGCTGTCGCTCGTGCATGAGTATCCCTTTGCCTACTCGAAGACCTTTGTGGGCACGATGATGGAGGCGGCGGAGGAAATTATTTTTCCCTGCGGGCCTGTCCAGGAGGCCTTTTCGGAGAGTCTGGCCGGGCATGCGACGCGGTCGAGCGTGCTTTCCCAGGGGGCGTATCTGGTGGAGGAGAGGGATGCCAAAGGCTTACCTCCCATCGCGCGGCAGGAACTGCGCAGCCGCCTCGGCATCGGACCCGGGGGAAACTTCGTGCTCGCCTGCGGCACCGTGGATCTGCGCAAGGGATTCGACTGGTTCACATCCTTTGTGCTGCACTTCGGGCGCTATTCGCCGCTGGCAGGGAACACGCATTTCGTGTGGCTGGGCAAGGCCTACGACAAGGCGCTTTTTTTCCACGGCCAGCATTCGATTGAGATCAATGGCCGGGGTGCCCATTTCCATCACATCGAAGAAATGGACGACCCCAGCAGCGCCTATGGTGCGGCGGATCTGCTGCTGATGTGTTCGCGCATCGATCCCTTTCCCAGCGTGGTGCTGGAGGCCATGGCGTTTGGTTTGCCGGTGCTGGGATTCGATCACGGCCAGGGCACTTCTGCGCTCATTGAAGAGACCGGCTATGGTGCCGTGGTGCGGTCCATGGACATGGAGGAGGCGCGGCTGGCGATCGAGCGACTGCTGGGCGACGACGCGCTGCGCAGGAAGGTCGCCGCAGAAGGTCCGGCGTTTGTGCGCGATCGTTTCCGCACCGCGGACTATGCCGAAGCCATCGCCACCCGGTTGGAGGCGATGGGACAGGCACTGGCGTAAGGAAATTGGCTGGCGGAGGCGGGCGGGTTGGATAGCATGCCGCCCATGATGAAACATTTCACACTCTGCTGGCTGCTCACATTTGGTTGTCTGATCCTTTCAGCCCGGGCGGAGGATGCCGGAGTCAAATTCCACAAGGCCCCGAAACCCTATCCGACAGGTGCGGTCACAACAGAATGGCCGCGCTTTCTCGGCAATACCCATCAGCCATTGACGGGCGAAACGAAACTGCTCGCTGAACTCACGGCGGAAGGACCTGCGAAAGTTTGGGAGCGGAAAATGGGAGCTGGGTATGCCTCGCCAGTGTTCGCCGGAGATCGGCTGGTAGCCTTTCATCGGCTGGCGAAGGAGGAGCAGATTTTGTGTTTGAACAGGGAGACGGGTGAGAAGCTGTGGAGTTATGAATACCCGGTGGAGTATCAGGACCGGTATGGTTATGCAGCGGGTCCGCGGGCGAGCGCGGTGATTGCGGACGGGCGGGTGTTTACTTTTGGGGTGACGAGCTGGCTGCATGCGCTGGACCTGGAAACCGGCAAAGTTTTGTGGAAGCATGACGGGGCCGCGGAGTATGGAGTGCCGCAGTATTTCTTTGGCAGCGGGTCGTCGCCGCTGGTGGCTGGGGGCGTAGTGATCGTTAATCTTGGGGGATCGGATGACCTGTGTGTGGCGGCATTTGATGTAAAGACCGGCGAACTGAAATGGAAATCGAAGCATGAATGGGGCCAGAGTTATGCCTCGCCGGTGCCGGTGGAACTGCAGGGCAAGATGCGCGTGCTGGTCTTTGCCGGAGGCGAGAGCAAGCCATCGACCGGCGGCCTGCTGGCAGTGGATCCATTGACGGGAAACGTCGACGATGCCTATTTCTGGCGGGCCACGCGCTACACGTCCGTAAATGCTGCAAGTCCCTGTCTGTGCGGGCCGAACCGTGTGCTGGTGACCCAGGCGTATGTCGATTCCGGATCGCCGTGCAATGGAGCGGTGCTGTTGGAAATGACGCCGGAGCGAAAATGGAAACAGCTTTGGACCGCGCCGGAGTTGGGTTGCCATTGGATGACGCCCGTTTATTTTGAAGACCATCTCTACGCCTTTAGCGGGGAAAAAGAATACGCCTGCGAACTGGTCTGCTACGATGCGAAAACGGGAAAAAAAATCTGGGGCGAAACTCCCGCATGGGAAATGCCGCTGGCGGACGGACGGAAAATTTCCATGGGCTTCAAACGCGGCAGCCTGCTGCACTGCGATGGAAAATTCCTCTGCCTTGGCGAATGGGGAACCCTGGCATGGCTGGACTTGAGTCCGAAGGGCATGAAGGTGCTAAGCCGCACGCAGCCGTTTCTGGCACAGCAGTCGTGGACGCTGCCGCCGGTGCATCAGGGGCTGCTTTATCTTTCCCAGCACGAAAAGGATGAACTGACGGGCGCGGACCCGCGCTTGATTTGTTATGATTTTCGCGCGATGGCTCCGCCGTGAATTTTCGCCCTCCAGCCATCCGGTCCGCTGCCATCACGCTGCTGATGGCGGCTGCGATGGCATTGGTCGGCTGCGATAATGCCGCCGCTCCCTCGGAATCGCCGTCGCCCCAGCGGTTCATTTATGTGGAGCCGCCCAAACCCGTCGCGACGCTGGTTCCGGAGGGCATGTCGCAATGGATCGATACCCTCGCGGAGTTGAACCGGGAGATCGCGGAGGTGGAGCAGAAGTTCTCCACCGTCTCCACCCTGCATCGCGAAACGTCGTTTGATGAACTCCTTCAGATCGATCTGCAAACGCTGAGCAATGACCAGCTCTGCTACGTCTGGCATTTTGCGGACAAGGGATATTTCACCGTGGAGCGTGAGATCATGCTGAACATTCTGGAGGAGCGCAGCATCCGTGAATCTGCGTCCACCTCCAGCGCCTCCAACATCGCCGAACGCGCGCAACGGCTGGCGGAGCGGTATCGCAGCCACCTGAGTGAACTGCGCCTGGCCATTGATCTCTATGAGAAAACGCAGACCCAGCAGTTCACCATTCCCAACATCCTCGACGCGGAACAGCTGGAGGTGCTGCGCGGGATGGTGGATGAGAAGTTGTCGGAGGCGAAAACCGAATGCGTGGCTCTTGACGCCAGGATCGCGGACTTGCGTGCGAAGCTGGGAGATTAAACCAAACGGACGAGTTCCAGGGGCAGCGGTGATTCAAACGACAGCGCCTCGCCGGTCACGGGATGGGAAAGTTTCAGCGTGTGGGAATGCAGGCCGAGGCGTTTGGCGGGATCGGTCCTGGCCTCGTATTTCACATCGCCCACAATCGGATGGCCGAGGGCGGCGAGCTGCACGCGGATCTGGTGGCGGCGGCCGGTTTCCAGTCGGAGGCTGACCAGTGTGCGATCCGAGCCGCGTTTTAAAACACGGTAGTGAGTGATGGCTTCGCGGGTGCGCTCGCTGGGGGGACCGGGATAGACTTTATACGGGCTGTTCTCATCGAGATGCGAATGCATGGTGCCGGCATCGTCACGCATGGTGCCTTCGACGACGGCAAGGTAGCATTTCTCCGCCTGATCCCAGTTGGTCTGGAGCGTCTCCTTGGCCTCGATGGTGCGGGCGAAAATCATCAGCCCGGATGTTTCGCGATCCAGGCGGTGGACGATCCAGATGCGGTCGCGGGATTGGGGGCGGCCGCGTTTCACATAATCAGTGAGGTAGGCGTAGGCGGTCTCCTCACGTTCTGCCTCGCTGGCGATGGTGAGGAGGTTTTCGGGCTTGTTGACGACGATGATTTCCGGGTCCTCATGGAGGACGGTCATGCCGGGAGGGAGGAGGTTCTGTTCCCGCGCGGCCTTTTCGGAGCGGACGGAAACGACATCGCCGGGCTGGAGCTGGGTGTTGAAGCGCGTGGTGGGAACTCCGTTGATGAGAACAGCGCCGAATTTCAGCCACTGGCGGACCTTGGTGCGTTTCACATCCGGGTAGGCGGTGAAGAGAAAGGGCAGAAGTTCGGTCGTCTCGGAGACCTTGACAGGTTGGGGCATGGTGCAAGGCATACGCCCGAATGGGCCTTTGACAAGAGCCACTCCCAAGCCAATTCGCCAGCCGCAGCAGCCCTGGCTCCCACCTCCAACGCGGAAAAGGCGGAATTTTTTTCTGGTCTAATCGGAAAAAGATCGTTAAAGACTCCTGATTATCGCGTTCTCCCTGATGCGATATGATTGCAACCAAACCAACCTAACAAAAACACTACCCATCATGAAAACATCCTCGATCACCATTCTCACCGCGCTGCTGAGCGCTGGCGCGCTCCAGGCGGGCACCACGGTCAGTGGCGGCGGTTCCGTCCCCCCTCCGATGAACACCGCCCCGGCCTGCCCTGGCGACATTTCCTACACCAACGCCGGCGCCTCCTGGGTGCATGGTTTCGGTGACGCCGACGGCGAAGACGGCATCAGCCTCGACGCCTCTTTCCAACTGGTTCCCAACTTCTACTTCCGCGGCACGGGCACCTGGCTCAGTGGCGACGGATTCGATCTCTGGGGTGCCACGCTTGGCGCCGGCTACAGCTTCGAACTCGTTCCCAATGTGCACTTCGTGGCGGAAGCCGGTGGTGCTTATGACAACGTGGACGTCAATGGCGGCGGTAGCTCCGATGACTTCGGCTACTACCTCTTCCCTCACCTCCGTGCGAAAATCGCCTGCCTGGAAATCCACGCGGGTGCCAAGTTCCTCGACATCGGTGACGACCACGCCTGGGAAGGCATCGTGAACCTCTACTACCAAGTGGCTCCTCATCTGGATCTCGCTCTGGGTGGTGGCTTCGCCAGCGACAGCCAGACCCTGGAAGTTGGTCTGCGCTATCGCTTCTAATCAGCCCGTCTGATCATCCTTACGAAATCGCCGCTGCGCCTGACCGCCAGCGGCGATTTTCATTTCCCGGAGGATTTCATTTCCCGGAGGATTTCATTTCCCGGAGGATTTCATTTCCCGGAGGATTTCATTTCCCGGAGGATTTCATTTCCCGGAGGATTTTTATTTCCCGCCGATCTTCCACAGGTGCTGGTCGCTGCGGACGTAAATGGAACCATTGGAAATGGCGGGTGTGCAGAGGATGATGCCGCCGAGTTTGAGGTCGGTGGTGAGGCTGCCCTCGGGGGTGGTGGTGTCCACGAGTTTGAGGGCACCTTCTTCGCTGGCGGCACAGACGGTGGTGCCGGAGATGACCGGACTGCCGCTGAATTTTCCATTCAGGCGCAGTTTCCAAATGGGCGATGCATCCTTCGCGCTGGCCTTGGCGAGCACGCCTGCGCCGTTGATGGTGTAAATGAATTCGCCGGCGACCAGCGGGCTGGCGGTTGCATTGCCGAGCTGGGCGCTCTGCCAGAGTTCCTCCGGCGGGCCGCCGGTCTTGGTTAAATCGTAGGCCGTGGTTCCGCCGCTGGGAACGTAGAGCACGGTCCCGGCCACGGTGCAGGATGGTGTGGTGGTGCCACCGGGAAGTTTCCAAAGCTCACTGCCGGTGGCGGGATCGACGGCGGCCACGCCATCGTTGGAGAGCAGCGCCACATTCGTCTTGCCGTTGGTGGTGAAGGCGACGGGGGACGTCCAGTTGGCGATTTTGGGGCGGGGAAGTTTCCAGACATTGACGCCGGTCTTTACGTCGAGGCCCACCGTGAAGGAATCGCTGTCATTTTCGAGCATGGCCACGAGGGTTTTTTCCACGACGATGGGACTGCTGGCCATGCCAAGGCTGTTGCTGGCATTGGGGTAGTCGTGCGTCAGGCCGCGCAGCCAGAGGACCGTGCCCTTGAGGTCGAGACAGACGAGATCATTGGTGGAATACTGCACATAAATGCGCTCGCCATCGCTGCACGGAGTGGGGGCGGCGACGCAGGTTTTTTCATGACTCATGGTGCGTCCGGTGGCTTCAAACTGGCGTTCCCAGAGTTTTTTTCCATCAACGGCGGAGAAACACAACACATGAAGGCGCTCCTGATTCGGTCCGCTGGCGGCGCTGATGAAAACGCGCTCCCCGAGGATGATGGGGGAGCTCAGACCGCGGCCTGGGAGGGCGATTTTCCAGCGGAGGTCCGACTCCGTGAGGGTGTTGGAGATTTCCGGACCACTGGCAATGCCCGAACTGTTCGGCCCGCGGAATTGCGGCCAGTCGGCATGGGCGTTGGCCAGCAGGAGGAGCAGTGGAAAAAGGAGCGGACGCATGAGGGAATCAGGGTTTGGGAGTGGGTGATGGAAATCCCCTTGGATTGAATGAAATCGCAGCCACGAATGGCAGGATGCACGACTATCACGGTTGAACCGCTCCGACAAGTGCCGTTGTGATCAGGAAGGTTCGCCCGGACAGAGAAATCGTTGACCACCCGTCCGGGCTCCCCATGCTTTCCCATGCGCTACAAACTCACCCTCGCCTACGATGGCCGTGCCTTCACAGGATGGCAGAGCCAGCCCCATGGGAGGTCGGCTCAGGATGTGCTCGAGAGCAGGCTGGGGCGCATTTTGGAAATTCCCCTGCTGCGCGTCCACGGTGCCGGCCGCACCGATGCCGGCGTGCACGCCCTCGGTCAGGTGGCGCATTTCGATGCCCCGGACGCCCTCACCATGGGCGGTGCCGAATGGCAGCGCGCGCTCAATGCCCGCCTCCCGCCCGCCCTCCGCGTCCTCGCCTGCGAGCCCGTCGCACCCATCTTCAACGCCCAGTTCGATGCGCTCGGCAAAATGTACCACTACCGCATCTGCCGCCTCCCTGTCCTCCCGCCGCTGGAACACGGCCTGGCCTGGCATGCCCCCTACCGCATGGATGCCGGCCTGCTCCGGGCGGCGCTCTATACCCTGCCTGGAACACACGATTTCTCGGCCTTCGCCGCCAACCGCGGCGATGGCAAGGAAACTCTGCCGGGCTATGCCGTGCGCACGCTCTGGTCGGTGGAGTGTGAGGAAACACCGGGATTTCTGACCCTGAAATTTCACGGCGACGGTTTCCTCTACAAAATGGTCCGCCTCCTCACCGGCAGCGTCATGCGGGTCGCCTTTGGCCGCGATCCGCTGGCCTGGTTCACCACCCTGCTCGACTCCCCGGGAACTGGCAAAAGCCACCACGTCGCCCCGGCCGGTGGATTGTATTTGCAGCAGGTCGATTACCCACCAGACTCCGCATCTCATGATCACAATCCGCAAATCCTCTGATCGCGGCCGCGCCGACCACGGCTGGCTCAAAAGCCGCTTCACCTTCTCCTTCGCCGATTATTACGACCCCGCACATCTGGGATTCCGCTGCCTGCGCGTCATCAATGACGACATCATCGCCGGCGGCGGCGGCTTTCCCATGCACCCGCACCGCGACATGGAAATCATCAGCTACGTCGTCCGCGGAGCCTTGGAACACCGCGATTCCATGGGCAATGGCAGCGTGATTCCGCCCGGTGAATTCCAATACATGGCCGCCGGCACCGGCGTCCGCCACAGCGAATTCAACCCCTCCCCAACCGAGGAAATGCGCCTCCTCCAAATCTGGATCACCCCGGACACCCCCGGCCGCCCTCCCCGCTACGAGGAGAAACCCATGGCCGATGCCGCCACCGGCCAGCTCCACCTCATCGCCAGCAAATCCGGCCGCGATGGCAGTATCGCCATCAACCAAAACGCCGACCTTTTCCTCGCCCGTCTGGAGCCCGGCCAGATCGTCAATCATGAAATCGCCCCAGCCCGCCACGCCTGGCTCCAAGTCGCCATCGGTTCGGTCAATCTAAACGGCCAGACCCTGAACGAAGGCGACGGGGCCACCATTTCCGGGGAACCAGGTCTGCAAATCGAGGCATCCGCTTCCGCGAAAATCCTGCTCTTTGACCTCCCGTGAATCCGGTCACCTGCCTTTAATGCGGCGGGGAGTTGAAACCGGTGCTCATTTTTGCGAAACTTCCAAAAATTGCATCGCAAGCGTAAATTCCCTTCGAGAATGCGGTTGAATATTCGGGCATCCAAAGGAAGAATCTTGAAATATTATCTTGTGATTGATCGGGAATTTTGGTAAAACTCGGGCTCTCGTAATATTTCCCGTCTCCCCCCAATGAACCGTCCATTCCCCAAACTCTTCATCGGCCTCGCCAGCGCCATGCTGCTGGGCGTCGCAAATGCTCAAACTCCCTCGAGCACGCCGGTGATTGGGTTTTATAAACAGAGCTTCTCCCAAGGCGGAGTTTATTCCATGGTCTCTGGCTTCGTAAGCAGGACTGAATTTCAGGGGCAGGCCTCCTCTACCCCCAGTGTCGCTGGAGTTGTCATGACGATCAACCAATCGGGCGCATCTTGGGCACCAGATCAGTTCAACACGTTCACAAACGGGAGTTCCTCACATTATGTGGAGGTTCTAGATGACGCAAATTCTTTGCATGTAGGCTTGATACTCGACATCACGGGCAACTCCGCAAACTCGCTCACCGTGAGCGTTCCAGGCGGATTTGTCCCTGGTCTGAACTTCAAATATGCAGTGCGAAAGCACGCGACACTGGGTACCGTATTAGAGCCTTCGTGTGGGTTGGTTGACGATACCGATGCAGCGCTGCTACTTGATTCGGTGGGAAATGAAATTGTTGCGTTGTTTACCTCAGGGGGGGTGTGGTTGGATGCCAACGATCTGTCAAATATTTCTGAACGTGTGCTATACCCAGGACAAGGCTTGGTCCTATTGCTTGCTGATGCCAGGACTGTAACGATGGGTGGTGGAAGTCTTTCCTATGTAAAGACCGGAGACACCCGAATCAGCCTTCCGGCCGGGATACCCACGATAGTAGGTCTGATCAATCCCCTAGTCGCCTCATCGACTGCTGACCCCCTTTATTACACAACCTCAAGAAACACCCTGAACTTGGCTGGCTTTAATCAAATTATTCAGGATTCTGATTTTCTCATCCAGCTTAAAACAGATGGAACCCTCGAAACCGAAACTGAGATTATTAATTCCAGCTCGGAAGGGGGACTTGTGAACGCCGGAGACAACACTCCTGTCGGAGGCCAATATCTACGGAATGGGGACGCCCTCATTTACATCCCCGGGGGTGATGTGTCCTTTGTCCTTCCCCAACGCCATTAATTATTTCCCCCCCGTTTTCCTACCTCATGAAAATCGCCTTTCTTAGCTTGGTTCTGACACTCGCAGGCGTCCTAACTTCGGCGGCCGCTACTATAACCTTCCAAACGGGCAGTAGCCCTGTTGGTGTAATCAAGGATGCTGGTGGCAATCCTCTGAATTCTTCGACCGCGAAGGTGACGCTTGGCTTCATTGAGGGATGGACGGGCAGCGCTGCCCAATTAACCGCATTAAGGGGAGGCGCGGATGCAGCCGCGGGCGCAACCGAATCCGGAACCAACGCTACTTTAGCTTTTCTAGCCTCAAATTTTAGGACAATTGCCACGGTCGGTTCTGATTCGGATTTTGGTGCCATCAATCCAGGAAATCCTTTCGGAATCGTCGATGGTAGCAACAGTGTAGCAGGGCAAGTTTTTAACTCTAATTGGGTTACTGGAACAGCGAACGCTTACAATGCAACGGGCTTGGTTAGAGGAACCAAGATTTTTCTGGTGGTGCATAATGGATCGGTCACAGGGCCCGATTTCTTGAATTTGACGGACGCCAGTTTTCTGGGCATTTTCAGCGCAACTAGTTGGACTTTGTCCACCAGCGGAGTTGTTAACGCGTTTAGTGCTACGATGAATGCAGTGGATACCTCAGGCGAAGCTTTCAGAGGGGATGCGGTGAGTGGATCGCTTACCTCCTCCGCATTATTCACAGTTCCCGAGCCCAGTTCCATTTGTTTGCTTGGTGCCTTAGGTTTTATCGCTCTCAGGAGACGTCGGTAGCGTGTTTGAACCTTCTCTTAGAGAGTTTCCTAGAGAGTGCACCATGTGAAGTCTGCCGATTGACTATCTCGGACTTGCCAAAATACGAACCCTACTTCAACACCAACCCAGTTGCCGTGACCCGCGTGCTGGCAGACTTGTCATCCGGGATGGTAAAGACGGGCAGGCCATCTTGGTTGGAAATATTTTCCTGATGGAAGGTCACCTTTGCCTCCTCACAGCGGCGCAAGAGATCTTCAGTAATCAGGCCGCGGCGTTGCATCATTATCAAGGTCTCAGGGGTCGGCTGGTTTGCAGACAAGGCTGCGAGGTCCTGGGCTGTGGACCGCAGATCCTGAATAAGGACGGTGCGGTCGAGCTTGGAATAGCCGTTGAGCCACTGCACGGACACATAGAAGAGCCCGAGCAGGGCTCCGATGCGGAGGTAACTGGATTTGGAGAGGGGTTGGAGTAAGTTCATAAGCAGCAATCAGTTGGAATCCGGGAATTTTACGGTTTTTATGGTTTTTATCAAGCAAAAAATAAAGATAAGTGAAATGAATCATTCCCCGGATCGAGGATTGACTCGGGAAAACGGTGACGCATGATGGCAGGAGGTAGAAATTAGAGATGGCCCAAGCACAGCTGAAAATATTTGCCGCCGTGGTGGCCCTGACGATCCTTTCCGGAACCGTCATCGGGGCGCTGTATGCCTGGCAGAAGATTTTCAAACCAGAGATCGAAAACAAGAAGGTACTCAAGGAGTTGCTGACGACGACGGCTGCGAAATCGGATCCTGGCAAGGCGGTTTTCGCGGAAGCGATGGACCTGACCCGGGCGAATCAACTGGAGGAGGCCAAGGAGAAACTGAAGCAATTGATCCGGGTGTATCGGGATTCCGATGCGTTCTCAAATGCGCGCCGGGTGCTTGGGGAAATGAACATGGACCGGCTCTTTTCCCGCAGTCCGATGCCCGGAAAACTGGAGTTCACCGTCAGTGCGAAGGATGCGGGCCTCGATCCGATAGCGAACAAAAACCGGACCACCATCCCCTTCCTGCGGCGCATCAACAACCTGGGGGGCAACGTGATCCATCCGGGGGATCGATTGATCCTGTATCCGTTGGATTTTACGATCGAGGTGCGGCTCAACACCCAGACCCTCACGCTGGTGAACAGCCAGGGGGAATTCTTCAAAGACTACAAAATCCTGCAGGTGAATCTGGCGCAGGGAACCCGAGCCCCCGCCTCGACCTACATCAGCAGCAAGCCGGCTTACGTCGGGGAAAAGGCCGTGCGCGATTCCGATCCCCGATATCCCATGGCGCGGAAATGGCTCCAGACGGCAGCATCCGGAACCAAGCCGGGAATTATCTTTTGCACTCCCCCAAAGAAAAAGGGTGACGAGGCCCCCAACGGCATTTATTTGGAGGAATCTGACATTGAGGAACTCTGCACGGTGATCCGCCTGCGTTCCCCGGTCAAATTTCTGAAATAATCCGGCCCTCCCCAGCGCGCTCCACCACCCGTCTCACCCATCTTGTGCTTCCCATGAACGTGACTCCGTTGGAATTCGAAAAACCCATCCTCGAATTACAAAAACAACTGGAAGATCTTCAGCGCGGCGTGGAGAGCCATGAGATCGATGTCTCCCCGGAGGTCAGGGCCATCAATGAGAAGATCGAACTGACGCGCCAGGAAATTTACAAAAATCTCACCGCCTGGCAGCGGGTGCAGATCGCCCGGCACACCGCCCGGCCCTACACTCTGGATTATGTGCGCATGTGCTGCAGCGATTTCATCGAAGTGCACGGAGACCGGCACATTGGGGACGATCATGCCATGCCCTGCGGATTCGCCACCATCGGCGGCATCCGCTGCGTGCTCATCGGCCAGCAGAAGGGCCGGGACACCAAGGAGAACATTTTGCGCAATTTCGGCTGCGCCCATCCGGAGGGCTACCGCAAGGCACTGCGCCTCATGCGCCTGGCCGAACGTTCCCGCCTGCCGATCGTCACCCTCATCGACACCCCCGGCGCCTACCCCGGCATCCAATCGGAGGAGCGCAACATCGCCGAAGCCATCGCCTTCAACCTTCGGGAAATGATGACGCTGACCGTGCCGATCGTGGCGGTCGTCATTGGCGAGGGAGGGTCCGGTGGTGCTTTGGGAATCGGGGTCGCCAATTCCGTGCTCATGCTGGAAAATGCCTATTATTCCGTGATCAGCCCGGAAGGCTGCGCCGCCATCCTCTGGAAACACCGCCAGCACGCACCGGAAGCCGCAGAGGCCCTCAAACTCACCGCCAGCCACCTCCTGGACCTGGCCATCGTCGATGAAGTAATCCCCGAGCCTGCGGGCGGCGCGCATTATGACCCGGAAACGGCCGCGCACAGCCTTGCGGAGGCGGTGGTTCGTCATCTGAAAAAACTGCAGCCCATGACCGGCGAGCAGTTGATCGAGCATCGCTATCAAAAATTCCGGAAATACGGAGCCTACGAACAAACCGTCCTCCCGGTGGCCGCCGATTCCTGACCCAAACCATTTTACCCAAGATTCAAATGTACGATTCACGCCTCGACCAACTCGCCCGCCAACTCGCCACCTATTCCCTGCGGATCAAAAAAGGCGAGAAAGTCCTCATCGATCTCTACGACACCCCTTCCGAAATGGGCGTGGCCATGATCCGGGCCGTGCGGGCCGTGGGCGGGGTTCCTTTTGTAAACGTGCTTGATGGACGCATCGGCCGCGAACTCCAAATGCATGCCAGCGAAGCGCAATACGAGGGCGTCGCCAGCACGATGATGCATCAAATGGAGCAGATGGACGCCTACATCGCCTTCCGGGGCAGTGCCAATATCACAGAAAGTTCCGACGTGCCCGCCGATCGCATGAAGCTCGTGATGAGCAAACTGCGCCCGGTTCTCAATCACCGCGTCAACAAGACGAAATGGTGCGTGCTGCGTTTCCCAAATGCCTCAATGGCGCAACTCGCCAGTATGAGCACGGAGGCGTTCGAGGACTTTTATTTCCGTGTCTGTCTGCTGGACTACGCAGCACTGGCCCCAGCCATGAAGGCCCTGGAAAAAATGATGAACAAAGCCAACCAGGTCCTCATCATTGGACCCGGCACCGACCTGCGCTTCAGCCTGAAGGGCCTGAAATCCATCGCCTGCGGTGGTCAGAATAACATCCCGGACGGCGAGTGCTTCAGCTCTCCAGTGAAAAATTCCGTCGAGGGGGTCATTTCCTACAACGCGCCGACCATCTATCAGGGGATCGCCTTCGACAACATCAAGCTGGAGTTCAGCAAGGGCCGGATCGTCAAGGCCACCGCCAATAACACGGAGGCACTCAATCGGATTCTCGATGCCGACGAGGGCGCGCGATACATCGGCGAATTCGCCATCGGATTCAATCGCGAGGTCCTGCATCCCATGCGCGACATCCTTTTCGATGAAAAGATCGCCGGTTCCTTCCACTTCACCCCCGGCCAGGCCTACGAGGGCGTGGCCGACAACGGCAACCGCAGCCAGGTCCACTGGGACATGGTCTGCATCCAGCGGCCGGACTACGGTGGCGGGGAAATTTATTTTGACGGCCAGCTCATCCGCAAGGACGGCCAGTTCCTGGCACCGGAACTCAAGCCGCTTAACTGGCCTGCTCCCAAGCGATCCAAATAGTCGCCAGGGACTACTAGGAAAGCAGTGGTCGGACTTGGTTCAGGAAACTTTCCGCCTTGGCGGCGAAAGTGCGCTCAGGCTCCGCGAAGAGAATCCCGCGGGAAACGTTGATCAGTATGGGAGCTTTCCGTCCTGAGCCCGCCAGCAGCGAGATTTCACCGCCCTGGGCACCAAGACCGGGCACCAGCAGTGGCACGTCTGGAACGCGCTTTAACACGGGCGCGGCAGCGTTGGTGAGGCCGATCACAAATCCCACTTCCGCCGGGCTTCCCGCAGCGCGGCCCGCCATCTCCAGCACCTTGGCATAGACCGGCGTGCCGTCGGCGAGCAGTTGCATTTCCAAATCGGCCGCACCGGGATTGGACGTCACCGCCAGCAGGTAAAGGCCTTTGCCGGCGCAGGAAAGAAACGGTTCGATGGAGTCGAAGCCGAGAAACGGATTCAGCGTGATCGCATCGGCCCCGACGGCCTCAAACGCCATCCTGGCGTAATACTTCTGCGTCTCCCCGATGTCGCTCCGCTTGGCATCCAGCACCACGGGGATCTCCTTGGGAATGGCCGCACAGATTTCCTCCAGCAGACGGAAACCGGCAGACCCGGAAGCTTCGAAATAAGCGCTGTTTGGCTTGTAGGCCGCGGCAAACGGCGCGGTTTCCTCAATGACTCGCAGCAGAAAATCTTTCATGGAACCCTTGATCAAATCAGGTCTTGGATCGAGGCCAACACACAGACCGCCGCCAATTTTGGCAATGCGATGGTTTAATTTTTCACTGAAGGTCATGCGCGGGTGCGGTCGAGGAGGATTTGATTTTTGAGCATCACCATGACCACCTGACCGGGCAGAGTTTGATCGAGGAAGGGGGTGTTGAAACTCTTGGAGCCCAGGGCATCGCGATTGAAGTGCGAGACGCCGTTGGGATTGAAGAGCACCCAGTTGGCGACCTGACCGGGTTCGATGGCGGCGACGGGAACATTGATCAGGCGGCGCGGGGCGCGCGAGAAACGTTCGACCAAGGTTGCCCAGTCGAGCAAGCCTGGGCGGATCAGATTCTGGTAAAGCGCCGGCAGGGCCGTTTCCAGGCCGGTCATGCCGAAGGGAGCATTAGCGAATTCCCGCTCCTTTTCAAATTCCGTGAAGGGAGAATGATCCGTGGCGATGACATCGATCACCCCGGCCCGCAAACCTTGTTGCAGCGCCAGCGTATCGCTGTGCGTGCGCAGCGGAGGTTTGACTTTGAAATTCGTGTTGTATTCCCCGACGTTCTCTTCCGTGAAAATCAAATGGTGAGGGGTCACGCCGGCCGTCACGGCCATGCCTTCCTTTTTGTAGCGAGCCAGCGTCTCCACTCCGCGCGCGGTGGTGAGATGTTGAATGTGAATGCGGGTATTCATGGCTTGCGCCAGTCGGATGTCCCGGACGAGGCAGATTTCCTCGCTGCAGGCGTGCATGCCCGGCAGGCCAAGTCGATACGAAATGCGCCCGTCGTTCATGGATCCGGCGGCGGTGAGTTCAGGTGTATCGCAATGCGCCGCCACCAGCACGCCAAGGCCGCGCGCGTATTGGAGGGCGCGGCGCATGAGCTGGGGGTTGGAAATGGAATTCGGATCGTCAGTAATCATCACGGCACCCCGCATCTGCATGTCGCCGATTTCCGCCAAATCCTCCCCGCGGCCGCCCTTGCTGATGCATCCGGCGACATGGAAATCCAGTTTCGAGGAAACTTTCGAGGCCACATCCAGCACGCTCTGCACCATGCCGCCATTATCGATGGGCGGATGCGTGTCCGGCATCATCACTAGGCCGGTGATGCCGCCGCGCAAGGCGGCTTGCGCGCCTGATTCCAGGGTTTCGGAGTCCTCATGCCCCGGCTCGCGCAGGTGGGCATGGGTATCGAAGAGGCCCGGCAGCATCACCATTTCCGAGGCATCTATGATTCTGATTCCGGAAGGTGCCGTCAGGTTGCGGGAGACTGCGCTGATCTTTCCGTCCTCCACCAGGACATCACACGTCTCCAACGTTCCCGAGGCCCGGACGACTTGGGCGGATTGGATGAGCAGGGGCTGAGACTTGTCAGGCATAATTTGGCTATGATGTCTATCCCTCATCCCCGCGCACCGCGCAAGTCCCACTCAACGAAGATTGAAGGACACCGGCGGCGCATTTCCCGCCAGCCACTCCGCCACCGTCATCCGGCGCTTCCCCTCCGCCTGCAGCGAGTGAAATTTCACCGCCTGATCCCCGCAAGCCACCACCAATCCCCCCGCCCCGGTCTCAAGCAACGTCCCCGGCGCTCCCTCAACAGCCACGATTTCCACCGGTGGAAATAATTTCAGCGTCCGCGATTCCCCATCCACCACCGAAAAGCGCGTCGTCGTGCCCGGCCACGGATCAAACGCCCTTACCCTTCTCGCAATTTCCTGCGCAGGCTGCGACCAATCGATCACCCCATGCTCCCGCAGAAGTTTCCGGCAATGCGTCATCGCCTTCTCGTCCTGCGGTGTGCGCGGTGCCTTCCCCGTGGCCAGTAGATGCAGCGCCTTTTCCAAAGCCACCGGCCCGCACTCCGCCAGTTTGTCGTGCAGCGTGCCGCCGGTCTCCGCGTCCGTGATGGAAAGGCGCTCCGCCAGCATCACATCGCCACTGTCCAGGCCCAGCGCCACATGCATGATCGTCATGCCCGTCTCCTTGTCGCCTGCCAGGATTGCCGCCTGGATGGGTGACGCCCCGCGATGCCTCGGCAGCAGCGACGCATGTAAATTCAAACAAGCCACGCTCGGCACATCGATCACCGCCTGCGTCAGCATCTGCCCATACGCCACCACCACGAACACCTCCGCCCCCAGCCCCCGCAGCGTTTCCACATCATCCCGGATCTTCACCGGCTGCCACACCCGCACTCCCGCCGCCTCCGCCACCACCTTCACCAGCGGCGGCGTCAGCACCATCTTTCTGCCTACCGGCTTGTCCGGCTGCGTCACCACCGCCACCACCTCATGCTCCCTGCTCGCCAGCAGCCAGCGCAACGTCGGCAGTCCGATTTCCCCCGTGCCTAGAAAGACCACCTTCATGCCGTCGCCGCTTTAGTAAATGGTTTCAGACGCCTCCTGCCAGATCGGCAGGCTCAGGATCTTCGAGAGAATACTGTGAAACACCCGCGCCGGATGCTGCGACGCATCCACCTCCGTCACCAGCTTCTCAGAATAATAATCCAGCAGCGGTTTCGATTCCTCCTCATACGTCTTCAGCCGCCGCGTGATCACCTCATCGCTCGCATCATCAAGCCGATTCTCCTTCAGCGCCCGCTTCCGCAACCGCCGGAACAGCTCCTGCCGGTTCGGACACGCCAGATGGAACACCTGCACCACCTCAATGTGCGCCTCCATGATCAACGCCTGCCCCACACTGCGCGGAATCCCATCCAGCACCAGGAAATCAATATCCGGCTTGAATAAATGGCTGTCCTCACGGCTCTTGATGTTCGCCTTCCACAGCTGCACCGTCAGGTCATCCGGCACCAGCTCCCCACGTGACGAATATTCCACGAACTGCTGCCCCAGCGCCGTCCGCGTGTCCAGCGAACGGAACACCTCCCCGCACGCACAATGATTGAAACGCGGAATCCGCCCCAGGATCGCCCCCTGCGTCCCCTTCCCACAACCCGGCGCACCGAACATTAGGAAAGACCGGTAGCGCGGTCCGCTCGGCGGTGTCGGGTCTTTGGCAAAAAGGCGTGGCGTGAAAATCATGTGTAAAAGCGATGGCGATCCTGCTTGTAGTCGTAATCCTAAAAAACCAAAATGGAAAATGCATCCCCGCATTGCCAAATTTCCCAACGCCCACTCCCACCCTACACCCATGCCCCTCCCCCGCCTCCCCATCCTCATCGCCACCGGCAACGCCCACAAGGTCGAAGAATTCCGCGCCCTCCTCGGCCCAGACTACCTCCTCCAATCCCTCCGCGACCACCCCCACCTCCCCACACCCGAAGAAACCGGCACCACCTTCCTCGAAAACGCCACCCTCAAAGCCCTCAGCGCCAGCCACCTCCTGGGCGACACCCACCTCGTCCTCGCCGACGACTCAGGCCTCGAAGTCGATGCCCTCCACGGCGCCCCCGGCGTTTACAGCGCCCGCTACTCCGGCCCCCACGCCACCGACGCCACCAACCGCGCCAAACTCCTCGAAGAATTAAAGCTCATCGACGCCCGCGGCCCCGCCCGCACCGCCCGCTTCCTCTGCGAGCTCGTCCTCGCCCACCACGGCCACATCCTCACCACCCACACCGGCACCGTCGAAGGCATCCTCGCCAATCAGGAAAAAGGCACCAACGGCTTCGGCTACGATTCCCTCTTCATCCCCGATGGCCACTGCCAGACCTTCGCCCAACTCCCCGACACCATCAAAAACACCCTCAGCCACCGCGCCCGCGCCACCGCCGCCCTCATCGCCTGGGCCTCCACCCCCTAAATCCCAGCCCTCACCCCCGAAAGAAACACAACTACCAAGCCGCCATCCCCCAAAGAAAAAAGGTGCTACGGGAATTGGCGGGGAGTCAATAGGCTGGACGGAGGTTTAGTTTGCCCAGGAAGAAGAGAATCCGAATGCGCAGTGACTTGAAGTTTACCAAGCCTCTGGCGGCGTGTTTGAGGCTTTGGATCGTGGAGTTGATGCCT
>CALQSQ010000109.1 GCA_943333275.1 Akkermansia muciniphila | reverse complement strand
AGGGAAAAGGGCAGGGCGGCGCCCACGAGAAATGAAAAGGATGGCTGGATGAGATCGTGCAATGAACAACCCACCCACTCCACATGGCTCTGATGGAACGCCAGCGTCCTCCAGAAATCACTCTGCGGAAAGGCTTCAAACATGCGGGCGAGTTCCAGCACCTCCGCCATCATGAGGAACATCACAAAACCGCGATAGGCATCCAGCGACCCCATTCTTGCCAGGGCGGGAGATGCAGGATGGGGCGCTTCGGAATTCATGATGTGACGCGGAATTTAGAGGCCGCGGATTTTTTGCACCACCGGCCAGACCTTGGGCAGCAGCTGGGCGGCCATTTCCCTGGCTCCCTGATCGGTGAGGGTCATTTCGTTTACAAAATGATCGGCGTCGGGAAGGATGGTTTCATTGAGGTCAACAAAGGTCAGCTGGTTCTCCCTGGCTAGGTTCTGGGCCACCTCCTGATAGCGGCGGATCTCGCGCTCCACCCATCCGGATTGGACCTTGACCATCATGGTCGGCTGGGCTGGGGATTTGGGCAGGAAGGTGCAGAGCAGGGCGGCGTTTTCTGGAGTCATCAGTTCGCGGCAGAGGCAGGGTTCCCCGGTAAGGATAAGCTGGGCGCCAACGCTTTGTGAGGTGGCCAGCAGGTGCTTGAGGGCATCGCGGTATTCATTGCGGGGGTCGGCATCGGAAAGTCGGAACGGGTTGGGAATGGGGTTGAGTTTTTGGTATTCGGTGCGCATCTGGTTGAAGGAATCGCGGAAATAATTTTCCTCCCCCATCACCGCCTGGGACCGGAGCGACGCATATTTCACATCCCTTCCTACCCACCAGCGGCTGATTTGGGACACCTTGATCATCGCCTCCTTTAGAGCCGAGCGCTGTCGTCTGGCGGGAGGGAGCGATTCAAAAAGATTGGCGCTGTAGCGGTATTCCAGCGGTTGGGAAAGGACTTCTCCGGCACCAAAATTGGCGATGATGAGATCCGGCTGCCATTCGGGAGCGAAGGTGGCAACCCATTTGGTGCCGGGCATGGCGAGAAAGGGAAGGCCGGCGTTGGCAGCGATTTCCACTTTCACCCCGGGAAGTTTTTCCTCAAGCAGAGCCGCCAGTTGTCCCCACCAGGTGTCCTCCGTGTTTTGCAGCTGCCCCATCGTCGCCATACCCCCCACGCAGAGGATGCGCAGCGCCCCGGCGGGCTTCGATCCGGGCTCCCAATTTCTCGATCTCATCTGCTCAACGGCGGTGACGTCGAAGGTGACCTTTCCCTTGAGACCGGGAATCTGGTTGTTAAACCGGAAGGTCAAGGTGGGGTTCACCGGAGTCCGAAACCCCGCCCAAAGCACCCCTTCAATGAGGAGCACCAGACCCACAACGATCAGGAAGAGGCGGCGGCCGAGTTTGAGGAGGTTGGAGGTGGAAAAGAAATCGGCGTTCACGAGCGGGAAGGCAGTGGGTTGGAAGTGTGAGCCTTGCTGCTATATCACATCCCTTCCTGCACGCCAAGCAGGGATCGCGCTTTTTGCCGGAGTCGTAAAAAGCCCGCCTCCCTGGGGACCCGGGAGGCGGCTGGCGGTTTGCGATTGGTCTGATGACTCTACGGAGTCCAGCCGGTGGGCATGATATAGCCGGGGTTGCCGGTTTCCGTCTCGTAGAAGGCACCGCGCGTGATGTCGAAGAGGTCAGTGGTGTCCTGGCTGAGCACCGAGTTGTCCTCCTGCAGCGCCCAGCGGCGATACGGATCAAATCCGGCGTCCACCAGCCAGTAGTTGATGTAGTTCTCGGCTCCGAGGGTGTAGTCGCCTTTCCAGAAGAGCAGGGTGTCCGAGCGGGCGGAGTCGATGCTGCCGACGAAGCCGTTGAAGGTGCTGCCGTCCCAGGTCATCGCACGGTCATACGGGGTCTGGATCACGGGGTAGCCGCCGCCCACCAGGTTGTAGCCGGGCTTGAGCGGGCAGGCGATCTGGTTCTCGCGCACCTGGCCGACCAGCGTGGTGTAGACCGTGGCGGCACGGTGGTGGATGAAGATGCCCTGGCAGGCGTCCAGCGGCGTGGCGTCGCGGTTAGTGATCGGATCGGTGGAGCGCACCCAATGGATTCCCAGTCCGGCTCCGCTAAGGTCGGCGAGGAAGTAGTTCACCCATTTGGAGGGGGTGCTGGGATCATAGACCAGGATCTTGTCGGCGGTGACCAGGCTGTTGCCGGCATGGAAATCGGCCGGTGGGAACATTTCGGCGAAGGTGTGGGCTTCGCGCACGACGATGCTGGAGCCCACCAGCGCATTGGCGGTGAGGGCCGTGGTGCCGGTGCTCACGGTGATGGTGGCGGCGGTGCTACTGGCATTGACGATCCACCAGCGGTTCCCCACGAGGGGACCGGCGGTGACTTCGGCGTAGTAGCTGCGGCCATTGATCAACTGGGCGCGGATGCTTCCAAGGGGGATGGAGCCGCTGAGATCGATGACGCTGCTGGTGTTGCTGGTGACCGCTCCGCTGAAGATTTCACACTTCAGGAAGGGGTTGCTGAAGGTCTCGCAGTTCTGGGTGAAGGCGCGGTCCTGCCAGCCGGCCGCGTAGGTGCGGGTGGTGGTGGCGGGGCTGGCCAGATCAACAATCACGCGCACAAAGCCATGGCCGCTGGAGAGGCCGGGGAGGCTTTCCAGATCGGCGTAGGTCACGGTGGTGGTGCCGTCGGGGTTGTCCACGGAGGTGGGGACGATGGTGGTGACGGGTGTCCAGCCGCCGCCGTTGGCAGAACTGTTGCGGAGGTCGGCGATGTATTCCAGGGTGTAGGTGGCATCGGTGATGCCGGTGACGGTGGTGATATTGGCATCGATGCTGGCTCCATTGACGATCACTTCCAGCGGGCAGTGGGCGTTGAGGCCGTTGTTGCCGGGGAGGCAGAAAGCGTATTCCTGAAGGTTATCGTAAAGATCACCGTCTGCATTTTGCGTCGGGCCATTATTGCCACCCAGCTCGTTCTGGTACTGCCATTCCGCCCAATTCGTGGGCTTGATTTCCACCAGCGGAATGTTGTTGTTGATCACCAGCGGATCACCGGGGGCCAGCTCAAGGGTGAAGTAGTAAGTGTTGGTTCCAGCGGAATAATCCAACAGGTAACCGGGTTTGCCAGGGTCCTCGCCTGAGCCGAGCACGGCGGGGTCCGGGCCACCCGAGGGATCAAAGAAGGGTCCGGCTTCCGGACGGGTTGGGTCGATGATGTAACCCGCCGGCGGCGTGTAGCTGAGGGTATAGGTGCCGGCAGTGCCATCCGTGAGGAAACTGTATTGCCCCGTGCTGCCGTCCGTCAGAATATTGACAACACCTGGACCCGTCAATTGGATCGTGCCACCAGGAACGATTTGACCGGTTGCTGATGCGTAAATGTAGCCCGAGGGATCTACGGCATCGAGGAAATCGTTTCCAATGCTATCGGTGCCGGCGAGGGTCAATGTGATCAGGTTGTCGGTCAGGCTGCCGCTCACGTCGGCAGTGCTCGTTGCGCTGGCGGGATCGGTTTCGACCACAAGGTAGTTTCCGTCCGGCAGATTGGTGAAGACATAGCGGCCATCGCCACCGGTTGTCGTCGAGGCCACCACTTCGCTCGGGTCTGCAGTACCATCGCCGTTCGTATCGGCGAAGAGACGAACCACCGCGCCACCCACGGGCAGGTCGGCATCCGTCAAATCGCCGTCCTCGTCCCAATCATCGCGCACCTGCCCACGAATGACATGGAGGACCAAACCGTCGTCGAGAAAATCACGACCGGCAACCTCTGCTCCGCTGAGGGCGACTGCGACCTCGTTGTCGAAGGGCGATCCCTGCACATCGTTCTCACTGCTTGCATCGATCGGATCGATTTCGTTCACCACGTAGTTCCCATTGGGGAGTTCATCGAAGTGATAGTAACCGAGGGCATCCGTGAGAGCGACGTCGATGATCTGGTCATTTTGGTCGACTGTCCCATTGCCATTAATATCCGCAATCAGGAACAATTTCACGGCGGAGACGGGATTATCTCCGAGGCCGAAATCGTTGTCGTCCGGGATGCCGTCATCAAAGACGTGGCCGCTGATACCGGCAAGGATCGGGGCATCGTCAAGGAAGTCCTGATGGATCGCAGGCGACACACTCAGGTTCACGGGGATTTTATTGTCCGAGGGACTGCCGAAAACATCATAGGTGGAGGAAGCTCCGGCTGGATCGGTCTCGGTGACCAAATAAGTTCCGGGGGGCAGATTGTTGAACTGATAACTCCCGCCAAACGCAGTGATGGTGAAACCAAGTTCCGCTCCATCCTCCGGATTGCCATCGCCATTCGGATCGGTGTAAATCGTGACTTTGACACCATTGATACCGGGGTCGATATCCGCCGGATCCCCATCGCAATCCATGTCATTCCTGATCTGGCCACTGATGAAAAGCACCGGGGTGTTGTCATCGAGGAAATCGTTAGCGAAGCTGTTGTTGTTTGCCAGCGTCACGGCAATGACGTTGTCCGTAAGACTGCCTTCCGTGTCGGACTCACTGGTAGAGCCGACAGGATCGGTCTCAACGACGAGATAGGCACCGTCAGGAAGGGCCGCAAATCCGTAACCTCCGAGCAGATTGGTGCCGTTGGATTGGATGAGAAGGTCGATGCCAGGATCAAGGTTTCCGTTGGCGTTGACGTCCGCGTAGAGACTTACCGTGACGGCGGCTATCGGATTGTCGTCTGCGGAGAAGGAATCATCGTTAAACGGTCCGTCATCATAAACGGTCCCGGAAATCAGATGCAGATTCTCGGGTGCTATGGCGTCAAGGAAATCGCGTCCGGTGACATTCGAGGCCGCGATGGTTACCGCGATTTGATCGTCATTGGCGCCGACGGCATCCGCCGTGCTGATCGCGCCGCTCGGGTTGGTTTCCACGATGGCATAGTTTCCGTCGGGCAGGCCGTTGAAGAAATAATTGCCGGATCCGTCGGTGTAAGTGACGGCCAGCAGGATCCCATCTGCGGGGTCCCCATCGCCGTCAGGGTCGGTGTAGAGTTTGATCACCACCGCAGCCAGGCCGGTTTCAGAATCCGCGAGATCGCCATCAACATCCGTATCGTTGCGCACCTGTCCGGAGATGCTGAATAGTGGCGATTGATAGCCGAAATCGGCGGTGTCTTCATGCTCGCCCGCGGACAGCGTCACCGTGGTTTGGTTGTTGAACGTGCCGTCGGGATCGCCCGTTTGGTTGGCGCCCGCTGGAATGGTCGTCGTGTCGACAGCCACGGTGTAAGTGCCGGGAACCAGCCCGTTGAGGCTATAGATTCCAAAACCATTGGTCGTGGCTGAGGGTTCGTTGGCGTCCCGAAGACCATTCCCATCTCGGTCAATGAATACAACGACATTCGTAAGTGGCATTTCCCCGGGATCCTGATTTCCATTTCCGTTGGTATCATTCCAAATGAAGTCGCCAATGCTGGCGTTGCCTCGGTAGCCGAAGTCCACATCGGTGCGATCCTCGTTAACAGCCAGCACCACGTTGGTCTCGTGCGGCGTTCCAATACCATTGAGGTCATAGGTCGGCGTTGTTCCTGCGGGCAGGGTGGTCGTGTCCACACGAACACTGTATGTGCCAGTGGAGAGTCCGCTGATCAAATAAAAGCCAGAGGCATCGGTGATTGAAGCCGGCTCGCCGACATCGTAGGTAGTGCTGTCATCCAGATCCACATAAACCCGGACCCCGGAAAGCGGTAGTTCGCTGGCCTCCTGGACGCCGTCACCGTCGGAATCGTTCCAGACGTAGTCACTGATGGAGCTGGCTTGGTATTCGAAGTCCTGATCGACCTTGTTTTGACCGACAGCCAGGGCCACGGCGATACTATTGGGGTTGGTGCCATCGCGGTCGGCCAGCGGGGCAAAGCCGGATGGGACGGTGGTGCTGATGGAGTAGTTTCCTGGCAGCAGGCCGGTGAAGAGGTAGTCGCCGGTGCCGTTGGTGGGCATGGTGAAGGTTTGGTCATCGCCGGTGCCTTCGATGCCATCGTTTCCTGCGTAGATCAGGGTCACGGTGACGTTGGTCTGCACGGGTTCGCCGGACTCGGCGAGACCATCGCCGTCGCCCTTGACCACCGTTCCGGCGATGCTGCCGAGGGAGAGCACGTAGCCGAAGTTTTTCCCGGTCACATCGCCTGTGACGTTGGTGATCGAGGTGGTGTTGTTGATGGTGGCGTCAGGATCGACGGTCTGCACATAGGCGGGACTGCCGAGGGTCGATGGGCTCACGGTGACGGCGACGTTTGATCCGGTGGGGATGCCGGCAAAGGTGTAAAGACCATTGGGGTCCGTGGTGGTGGTGAAGGTCTGGGTGACTGCGCCGGTGGTGACGACCGCCGTGACGGTGACGCCTGTGAGTTGTTCGCCGGGAACGTTCGGCGCTCCATTCGTGTTCAGATCCTTAAAGATCGTTCCGCTGACCGCGAAGGTAGCCACGGTGGCGGTGTAGCCGAAGTCCTGCGTCAGAACTGCGCCGCCGCTAGCCACGGCCGCAGTGCCAAGGCTGTCCTTGGTGGCATCGGGATCGGCGGTTGGCGTGGTGTTGTAACCGGCGGGCAGAGTGGAGGTGACCACCTGGGTGTAATAGGTGCCGTCGGCGAGCCCGGTGAAAAGATACTTGCCACTGTCATCGGTGACTTTGCTGTCGAGCAGGATGGTCCGCCCGGCATCGGAGTAGAGATTGACCAACACATTGGCCAGGCCGGGTTCGCCGGAGTCCTGCGTGGCATTGCTGTTGGCATTGGCGAAAATGGTGTCGCCAATGGTGCCCGTGTTATCCACCCCGAAGTTCAGATTTTCCACTTCATTTCCAGAAGCGATGCTGAAGAGGAAGGAAACCGGGGTGGTCCGGGTGGCGAGTGCCACCGGGATGTCTGGATCCGCCGTGTTGTAGGCCACGGTATACGTGCCAGCAGGCGGCAGGAACACATACATTCCATCCACACCGGTGGTGGTAGTCATGCTGACCGCAGCGCCATTGGCGTCCGTGCCTACGAGCGTAACGGTGACGTTGGGCAGGATGGATTCACTTGGATCAAGCACGCCATTTCCGTTGGCGTCATAGAAGACATGGCCTTCCACTTTGGCAACTTCGAGGAAACCGAAGTCCGCCGCGGTGTAGTCCTGACCAGCTGCCAGGGCGACAGCTTTCTTGGTGCCGGTGCTGGCCTGCATGCGGGCGGGCAGACCGGGGTTCGGGCTGCTGGGCGGGGTAAGCACCTCCTGCTCTTCCACCTTCACGATGTAGTTCCCGGGGGGAAGGTTGTCGAAGAGATACGCTCCGCTGTTATTGGTGGTTGTGAATCCAAGGATGGGTTCACCCGCGTCCAGCTCCGCGTTGTTATTGGTGTCACCATAGAGTGTCACCACAGCATTAGGAACGGGGACCTCACCTGCAGAGTTGTTTTGAATCTTGTCACCGTTGAGATCATACCAAACGTAATCCCCGATGCGGCCGTTGTAGTTATAGCCGAAGTCGGCGGTGAGAATTGTTTGACCATTCGCGGGGTCCACCTGCCACACTCCATTTGCCGGCGACGTTGTCACCGGACTGCCTCCGCTGACCAGGACGAGTCCGACAGGAAACTGTGGATCGCTTTCCACCACGTCCACCACATAGCTGCCCGCGCTGAGGCTGGTGAAGAGATAGTTGCCATTGGTGTCGGTGCTGGTCGTGTTTAGAAGCAAGTCACCAGCGTCCACCAAACCGTTGTTGTTCAGGTCAGCATAAAGGTGCACATCAATATTTGCGAGCGTGACCTCACCGGCGTTCACGACTCCATCCTCGTTAGCATCAATCCAGACAGTGTCTCCGATCGTGCTGGTGCCAGGCGGGCGGAGTCCGAAGTCGGCCGCGCTGTATTGTTCAGTGGCCGCGATGACGGCGGAATGGACGAGCGGGGTGCTGGGCACGTAGCCCACCGGCAGGGTGCTTACATCGTATCTCACGCTATAGTTCCCTGAGCTGAGTCCGATAATGCGGTAGAAACCGGTGGCGTCAGTCGTTGCCGTCGGCTCGACACCGGCGTCATAGATCCCGTCAGCATCCAGATCGATGAACACCCGCACACCTGAAATGCCGGTTTCACCCGCCTGCAAACCGTCACCATTGAGATCCTCCCAGACAAAGTCACCAATGCTCGCGTCGATCACCGTGCTGACCTGGTTCGAATTGCCGGGGGTAATACCGCTGGTGCTGGTGATTTGGGCGGTGTTATTGACGACGGCAGGAGCGGGACTGTTGTTAACGATCACGTGGTAGCTGAACGCTGGCGTGGCGATCACGGTATTGCCCGTGCCTTGGGCCCAGGTTCCCCTGGTGTCGGTGGGCGTTGCTTTGAAGGTCAGGATACCGGGCGAAGAGCCAGCGGTGACCGATGTGGAAGTGTAGGTGAATATGGCGGGCACGCCGCTGCTTAGCGATTGCGTAAGCGGTGAAGCGGCGCCGAATGTTGCAGATGCGCCGTTCGTGCCGGTAGCGTTGAGTGCGCCCGCTGTCACAGTGACCGGAAGGCCGGTGCCGGTGGCGGTGACTGTCATGGTGACGGTGATGATGTCGCCCGTTTTGACCATACTACGGTTCGCACTGAGGGCGGTGGAGGTGGTGTAATTGTAAGTGGTCGTGGAACCAGGCTTGAGCGCGATCAACATCGCACCCCACTTTTTGCTTGCGCCCAATGTGGCCGATCCAGCACCGGTGCTTGTGGCACTAGAGGTCGGTTTTACTTTCCAAGCTCCCCCGACGGTGCCATTGGCTGCATTAAACGAATACGATGCAGTATTTAGCGCACCTGGCGAAGTTGCCGTCGCACAAGCTGACACCGAAGTGGCGCTGTCAAACGTTCCCACGAACATGGCGATCAGCGAACCAAGGGACGCGTTCGGTATCGCTGTTACTCCCGTAATGCTGGTGGTTGCAGTTCCAACCGACCAGGAGCCGGGATCAACGTCAAAAGGACCGCCCGCCGTGCCGTCAGCTTTGACACCTCCAGTGGTATCAACCCCGGAGAACGCCACGATCGCTCCGGTAACATCATCAACCGAACTCCCCAAGGCGAAGGTAAAACTCGCACCCTCAGTTCCGTCGGCCACCCTATAAAGCAGCGCATTGCGGTGCTCCTTGCCACCCGAGCCAGGGATCACTCCATCCTCGATATTTTCATTGGCAATCGTGTTCCAACCAGTCAAGGAGGGATACGTGATGGAGCCACCCCTGAGATTGATGTTCGCGATCATCACATCCCCTGCAACCACCCCTGCAGGTTTATTGATGGCAAGAGTCGTCGTCGTGGTATCGGAGGCTGTGCTATGAGCTCGCTCCGTGATCGTCGCCGCCGCTGAGTCCGAGATGGTGTTGCCGCCATTCGCGGCCGCTGTGGTGGAGCCGAGGTTCCATGTGACACTGCCGGTGCCACCATTGGATGGCTGAGCGGACGGCAATGGGTTGGCGGAGGGGTTGACGTAGGTCGTGCCTGCGGGTGTCGCGTCAATGACCTGCACGTTTGTCAGCACGGAGTTACCGGTGTAATTAGGCGTGAGCGTGTAGGTTAGATTGGCTCCTCGCGAGGCATTCGCCAGATTGACCGCCTTCGTGAGTGGGGACGGAACGGCGACGAATCGAAAGTCGCGATCAGAGTCGATTTGCCCGGACGTAAGAGGCACCGGATTGTATATGCCTGAGCCAGCTATCGCATAGTTGCCAGGAATATCCGTGTCGGCAGTGTCCACCTTCACGACATAGGTTCCGGGAATGAGGCCTGTGAAGTGGTAGGTTCCGTCAATCGCTGTGGTGGTGGTGGAGATCGTGGCCGTGTCAGTGCTGTTGCGCAGAAGCACCGTCACATTCGGCATCACGCTATCACCCGCATTATAACCGCCGCTGTTGTCCGCGTCGAAGTACACCAGATCGCCAACCGTAGCGGGGAGGTTGCGATAGAATCCGAAGTCCACTGTGGTAACGCTGCCGGCAAGGCTGGCGACATCAATCGGATTCGAGGTTGTGATCGCAAAGGGATCGCTCCCGAAATAGGTTGTTGGGCCCTGAAGGCCGCAAATCACGGAATAATTCAGGCCGAGCGGCAGGTTGCTGAACGAATAATTGCCACTTCCGTCAGTCACCGCTGTGCGCACATTGTTGCCTTCTGCATTCCGCAGTTGGACGGTGACATTGGGAATCCCCGGTTCCCCGATTTCCCAGGATCCGTTATTGTTCAGATCCTCGAAAACCTTGTCTCCGATGGATCCCGCGCCACCGGGGCGGTAGCCCCAGTCAGCGGCCAGATAGACCTCATTCAGAGCAAGGGTTTTTGTGGAAGTCTGTGTCACCGCGCCGCCGTCCGGGTCCGCAGTGAGGGTGTAAGCCGACGGCACCCCGCCGGAGCCCGGAGCTGGCACGGACACTTGGTAATTACCCGGCACAAGGTTTGTGAACTGGTAAGCGCCACCTGCATCGGTTGCGGTAGTGGTCAAAACATCATCGCCGCCGCCCACAACTCCGTTTGCCCCGAAATAGGTGAGCGTAACTGTCACGCCAGGCAACCCTTCTTCACCTGCATCCTGGGTGCCGTCGCCATCCCAGTCACGGAAAATCGTGTCACCAATGCGCCCCCCACCCACCGTAACTGGGGCGAGCGAGCCAGAGGTGACAACCTTGCCTTCGTAATTCATGGAAACGGTGTTCCCGTAGGTGCCGGGAGCCTGGGAGCCGGAGATGATTCCCGTCATGGTAATGACAAGCGATTTTCCCGGCAGGATTCCCTGTGAAATGGTGAAAACGGGTTTAGTCGGATCGGTTCCGTTGACGGAGACCACCCCCGCTGCCGCCGCTGCACCGTTGAGTTTCGAGCTGACCACACTGCCGTAAGAAAAACCAGCAGGCAAGACGTCGGTCAGAACAAGCGGAGTGCCGTTGGAGCCGGTTCCAATGTTGTTGATCGTGATGGCGTAGGTCACGGTCGCCCCGGCCACGGTGGAGGAAGGTGTCACAGACTTGGTGGGCTCAAGAATGGAGCGAATGCCAATGTCCACACTGTCCATGGCTGTCCGGGTGCCAGCGCTGCTGTTCATACTGGCGGTATTGAAGATGACTCCGGATCCGGTCGCGGTGACGTTGACTCGGATTTTTACAAATCCCTGGGCGGGAACCGTTCCCAGCGTCCATGTCAGCGGCGACGTGGAGGAAGGAGCCGGAACGGCGCTGACATAAGTAAGTCCCAAGGGCATGGGGTCAGTCACCACCACATTTGTCAGAGCGGTCGTGCCCGTGTTAATCACGGCTATTTCGAAATACGAGGTTTCACCTGGTGCCAACGGGGTCTTGGCAAACTGCTTTTGGAGCATGGCGCATGTATTGATCGTCTGGGTGGTCGGGTCATAGTAGCGCCAGAGGTGATCCTTGCCCCCCTGTTCCCCGCCAGCATCACCGCCGAACGTGTCCGTGTTCATGAAAAAGCAGCCGTTGGCATCGAAGGGGGAGTTTGGCTGGCCGGGAGCGGCGAGGATTTTCAACTGAACGCGAGCGTATTCCGACTGCCCGAGCACCAGTCCACCATAGGAAACGCGGAGCGCTTTCGGGCTCGTGTTGTCCGTCCAGTTCAGCGTTTGTGGCAGCGGGCTTGCGGGAGAAATGGCGGTGCCCAGGGTGCTGGCATCGGCGGTTGCAAATCCAAGGGCGGTGGATTTCAGACCCACCTGGTCTTTGGCAATCGTAGAGCCCGGATATTGAATGCGATTCCATGGTCCCGTAACGATGGATGCTTTGAGATTAGCGGGATTGCTCAGGTAGATATCCCGGTTAAACGCCCATTGGTAACCACTCTGCGGACCTGCCACCGCGCTGGCCGTGCCCCAGGGGGAGTTGCCGCGGCCATTTGGATCCAGAACTGGCAAGGCCGGCGCGGAAAGGCCGAATCCAATCAACTGCTCCGCATCCCATTTCGTGATTGGCACCCGGGCTTCGCCGCGATTGTTCGTGAGCACGTTATCGCTCGTTCCTGTGTTTCGGTCATAGCCGCCGGTATTCACAAAACTCTGCCAGACTGTCTTCGGATCCGTGGAATAGAAAATCCCCACGTCCCCGTAAACACCCGCCAGCGTTCCATTATGCACACCGGCCGCACTCACAGCAGAAGCTGTCACCCCGGCCGCATTCGGCCCCAGTGTCAAGCCAACCAATCCTGCCGTCGTTGCGGATCCCACGGAACCATCACCAATGGCCATGATCGAAGGTCCCTTCATCGGAATCGCAGCAAACGTTCCGGAGGCGGTTGGACGTCCGTATTCAGCTTTTTCCACCTGCGTGCCGGGCGGTATGTAAAACGTCATGTATCCGCCCGCGCCCGTGGCCGTGCCCGGCCCGGGTGTGGATTTCAGAATGAGTCCGAGTGAATCTCCTGCCTGAACCAGCGGCTGATTTAACCCTGCCCGTGCGGCCATCATATCGAGTGTGGCCTTATCAAATGCGATGCTGGTATCGAGCTGGTCGAGGTTGTGGGCCTGAGCAGGTGGCGTGATCCCCAAGATACTGGCTAAGAACATCAGAACCACCGCCAGGGGGTTGGAAAGGAAGTTTCGAAGCCCGACGCCACGGTTTCCATTCCGCTCTGGCGCGTTTGTGGATTCTTGCGGCAGGGAGTGAAAATTCGTAGTGGCTGGCAGCGTGTTCAATGGTTGCAACGATTTCATGAGTTAACTGAGGGATTTAGAAAAGCGGCAAAACTTAGGGCAAAAGTACGTTCAGTATGGAAAATACAGTAAATCATAAGAGGCTCAACAGGTTATTTTAAAAAACTAAATGATTTAGATGTGCGGTATTTTCATCATTCTCGATTAAATTTGCAAAATTGCGACATTAATTCGGGAAAGTTTAAAATCATTTTGAAAATTGTCAACAAAATTTAAACATTCTTAAACACTTCCTGTCTTGCACTATGAAATGATAGACAGCCCAGACTATCTTGGTCCATGTGCCAGACAATGCCGCGTTCTTCACGATGGGTTTTCCCAGTGCGTTTCGGTAAAATACAAACCGATCCAGCGGAAGTCATTCCGTACCGTTGCTGGGGATACTGCAATTCAATCCTCACTTGGCGGGGTTGAAGGGACATTTTTAGCGACCAGCAGGAACCGGAAGTATGGCCATTTTCTCAATTATGATTTTTACTTTCATTCATAATTCTCATTGACAATTATGAAAATTACATTTTATTACGGAAATCACTGAAATATGAAAAGTTCATTCCCCGCAAAACCAAGCCAAAAAGGATTCTCACTCCTTGAAGTGCTCCTCTCGGTAGCCACGATTTCTGTCGTTTGCGGTATTGCCTGTCTTGTCCTTGAGAATGCCCTGCCGGGTGTCTATACAAAGGTCAAACTTCCCAATGACGTCGTGGTTCTCAATAATGCTGTCAGGAGCTATCTCGCCAACGGGGGGTCACTCAGTAATGTCTCTTCCCCGCAGGGAGTCCTGGATAAACTGAAAACAGTGGCTAGCAACCGTGCTGAAATCGCGGGGGTCAATGGTTCGATGATCGACCGGCGGTTGACGGCTGTAACCGAACCTGGCACCAGCGACCTTGTGGCAATTTGGGACATGGAACGGCAGATTTTCAGGATTGTGGAGCGTGACAAGGTGCCCGGCGGTGCGACCCCAATCGCCGAGTTCGCCCTCAAGGACAGCGCGGCGAACGTCGTGGGGAGCGAGGTGCGTCAGGTGGCCCTGCCACTAGCCCATGAAGGACATTGGATCTGGGACTTCCAGGATCCAGCAGGTCCAAGGACCGGTCCGGGAAGGGTTCGGCCCGTTGCCACTGCCTCCACTCCCCCGCAGGCCCCAACCTCAATGAGTCCAATCAGGCTGCGTCCCCCCACGTTCTCGCTTCCGGCTGGGACCTATCCGTTATCGCAATTTCCTGCAACCTTGACCCTCAGCAATCCAAACATTCCGAGTATCTCAAGCCCCTGGATCACGGAGAACGCCAGGGATTGGAATCGCTATGCCTCCCCGGTAACCGTCCTGCCCGGAACGAGTTTAAAGGCGTATGCGGAGGCCCTTGATTCCGACTACTATTCTGACAGCGACACGGTCACGGCGGATTACGCCGCAGAGAAAGTGGATCTGCGGGTGGGTGATGATTTCCGCAACTCCTATGCCTACGGAGAACTTGGCGGCCCCCTGGCTGCGGGTTCCGTGGCGCCCTCGCCTCGTGCCGTTGGGAAATTAAGTCTTCTCAACCCCGAGGCTCTGCCTGATTTCTGGGAAAATCACGATGTCTTTCAAATGTTTTGGACCAAGGACGGATCCGATCCCGGCATTGCAAGCGCCGCCAGACAGGCGGGCAACAACACCTTCGTCAACACCTACCCGGGGGACAATCTTCCACTGACGCTGACGGATTTCGCCACAGCGCCTGGCGTGACCCTTCAATACTATGCAGCAGGAAAGAATCCGAGCGTGGTCAACAGCAGTCCCGTCACGCGCAAAGTGATCGGACGGCTATCCGAACCACTCCTGCCACCGCTGGTTTCGCCCGGTGACGGAACCTTGGAAACGGGCATGCAGATCACCATGCGATTGGATACCACCGGAGGGAAGACTCCTGCGGGGGCCCGCATCTATTACCGGGCGGACGGCATAGACCCCGGTGCCGGGGCTGAACCGAATCCGGGAGCGTTGGAGTATCTGGCGGGCTTATCCTTGCCCGTGGGACAGGGTCCGGTCGTCAATCTACTCGCCAGAACCTACCCTCCCGCCGATTACAAGGACTGGTTCACCACGAGTCCGCTGGCTAGCCGAACCTTCCGTCTGCCCAGTGCAGACCAGGACTTTTATGGAGTGCTGGGTGGTGACTTCAGCTTGTTCGTCATTGATCCGGCAGAAGGCACGAGCCGCCTGGTCGACAGCAGCGCACCCTTCAAGTTGCGCACCGTGGCGCTGGATAACGCAAATGGGAGGCTTTATTACACCGAGGACGCCGGAAATGGCTGGCGACTGGGAAGTTACGACCTCAAACAACGGACCCACACGGTGCTGGGCACGCTTGCCTCCGGCAGGTCTTACAACGCTTCAAGGCAGCCCGAAAACCTTGGCTTCTACAATGGAAGCCTCTACTATATCCATGATCGAACCGATGACCTTGTGAGAATTTCCCTTTCGGGGAATACCATCTCCGCTGTCAGCAAGGTCGCCGACCTCCTGAACAACACGGCCACTTTCGACCAGGTCGGTGACTTGGCCGTGGACGGTAATGGATGGATGTATTTCAACAATTCAAACAAGCGCTACTACCGTTACCACTTGCAGTCCCTGAGTGGACTGCTCCAAATCGGAAACACTGAGCGTGAGAACGATGCCCTCGGCATGCATCAAGGGCGCCTCTATGTCGCAGATCGCGGTTCGAAGGAAATCCGCAGCATTTCCGTCGCCTCCGGCGCAACGCTGGCCAAGAAAACCACCTCACCAGAGCGAAAATTCGTGGATTTCGGCTCCCCGGCCCCGGGCCAATCGTCGCCAGGGACTTCGCTATGGCTGATTGCTGATACAGATGAAGGTCCGCACCTGCATGAAATCCGCAATTACCGGAATCCTGCCACTGCAGAGGATGTTGACTACGGCGTCATAAGTTATCTTGACGGAACCTCCTCCATATCCCTGCGCGACGGAACGCTCAGCCACATTCAGGGAATGTGCATTACCTCCGGAGGCATGCTGTATTTCTGCCGCAACTTTAAGACCAAGGTCGGCGGCAGGGAATATTTCCGTCCCCTCCTGCGCCTCAATCTTTCCAATCTTGTTCCCGGCGACCCGTTGGCGGCGACTTTCGTGGGTGATTTCACCGCCGGTCTCGCAGCCATCGCCGGCACCATCGATCCGGATGATGTGGTGACTGGAATCGGTCTCTCCCCTGCGGGTGAAATTTACGGAGTACTGCGTGAAGGACTGGGATCCGGTGTCGGCGGAAAGGATTTCCTCTTCCGCGCATCGCAGCCGGCAGCCACGCTAACAGGTCCCCAACTGCCAGTCACCCTCGTTGGCAAACTAACCTCAGGTTCCGCCACATGCACTCAATCCGAGGATCTTGCCTTTGCCCCTAACGGGACGCTTTACATAGCGGATGCTGCCGATCAGCAGATTTGCACCATTGACCGGGCCACGGGCTCGGTGCTATCGGTTTACAGCAGCGACCCGAAGGCCGATTACCACAGCCTGGCCGTTGATCCAATGGACAACCGTCTCATTGCCTGCAGCTACGGAACCGGCGCGCCTGCCAACACTCTGATGAAAATCAATGGCGGCGACACCGCTGATGCTTCGCTCACTGACATCGGCACACTCTTTAATCTTGCCAACGTCGAGGCCATGGCCTTTTTCCAGGGAACGGCAGTGAGTTCACAGGTCACACCGGATCTCTATGGCGTGGACGGTGGTCCCACCATTTACGGCCTGAACATTGGCGATGCCACCACGACGCTCGTCACCGATGCTCCCTACAACCTGCGGGCACTGGCGTATGATTTCCCCAACCATCTGCTCTATTATGTGCGCGACGACCTTCGCGAGATGAGTCTGGGTAGCTACAACCTGGTCACAGGCCAGCACAGCCCGCAGGGGTCCCTGCTCGACGCATCCCTGGCCTACAAACCGCAAACACTTCCGGATAACCTTTGCTACTTCGGTGGCTCGCTTTGGTATGTCCCAGCCCAGACTGATGACTTGGTCCGGATCACCCTGAACGAAAGCGGAACCATCGCCTCCCAGATCAAGGCGGCGGACCTGACGGGCAATACCCTTTCCCTCGACCTGGTGGGAGATCTCGCGATATCTCCGGATGGTTGGATGTATTTTTCAGCAGTCAACTATGAAGGGGTGCGCTTCTGTAGATATAAAATCGCCTCCCTCTCCACCTTCGAAGTGCTCGCGGGGCCAACCCCGCCGACCATGTCAGGCAATACGCCAAACTTCACGGAAAACTGGCTGGATGCCATGGCTTTTTTACCGCCGCTGGCTGGCGGAGAGCGCCCACTCATCGGCAGCCTGGCCTCAGCTCCGGCCACTCTCCTCCTCGTTTCTCCAGCCGATGGAAAGAGCGGCACGCCCAAGCCAACAATGCCGGCGGTATTATTTAAAGATTTCTCTGATTACCATCCCGGCTCCTTGGGAGCCAGTTCGTCCGCGGCGACCCCCGTCCTGGCTTTGACCAACCTCGCCCCCGGATACACCTACGCTGATGTTGGGGGTGAATTTCTTCCTGGACTCCTCCCCGCCCCCGCCCGGGCCGCGTCCCCAGGTTTAATTCTGGAGAACGCCAATCAGATTCCGCTCAGCCTGCAATCCAGCACCCAGTTCACCGTGCACTGGACCTATGATGGTATCGATCCCCGCACCTCCCCGGGGGCGGTAAATGGCCCTGCCTTCAGCAATGGAATGCCCGCGCTGCCGGTCCCGGTCGACTATGCGCGTTGGGGAATGCGAGCATCCCTCCCCCTCACTGCGGTGGCCAAATCTCTGCAGCCCCAAGCCATCACCGATTCCGCTCTGGTCCGTGCCAGTGTGCCCATCCTCAAGACCACTCTGCGCAATCCGCAAGTGACCATCCTCACAGATGCCTCGGGACAAAGATCCGTCATGATCAGCGCAGCCGTGGACGCCGGGGATTGTCCCCCGGGAACCCGCATTTATTACACTACTGACGGCCAGGACCCCGGCGTGACCACCGCCAGCAACGGGGTGGAAATCCCCATCGCCGGATCACTCTACACCGGCCCCATTGCCGTTCCGAACAACGCGACCACCGAATTTGTCGTCACCGCACGCGTCTTTCCTCCTCAAAATCTGGGAGCCTGGTTCAGGACCAGTGACTCCGATTACATTTCCGTTCCCTATGGCCTGGCCGGGGGGCACATGGACGTGGACACCTCCCACCTTCTCTATGCGTTCCGCAGGGGATCCACGGACGGCCATGTCCACATGTATGATAAAAAATACAACGTCGTCGGTGAATCCTTCTTCGCATTCAAAACCCCCACCCTCAAGAACATCCCGACCATCGTCCAGAATAGCGTGAAATTCAAAATCATCGTGTCCAATGCCGATCTCTCCCGGGGTGGGCGCCTGGTAATTAACAAGACCTACAATTCCCTTGATCCCAGCACCTATACACTGGTCACCAAATACGACGACACTGCCCCCTCGGCACTTCCCATCTACAGCCTCGATGGCCTCGCGGGCACCACTCGGCTCACCCAGCTGGGTCTCTACTTCGATACCAGCGTGATCGGATCCGGAGGACTGATTGGAACCGTCACAGGAGCAGTGCGCAGCAACACCCCCGGACTGCTGGGAGAATGGCGCAACGGGGCCCTCACTGTCCAGTTGGTCCGGGTGAATCAGGATGGCTCCCCAGCCTTCACCACCAGCACCAGTCTCAGCAACGGAGGGGTGCAGGGTGTTGCCACCAGCGGGTTACTTTGGGAAACCACTTTCTTCTGGCATCATCAAGCCGCCGCATACGGACGGTGATCCCCTGCGGCATCAACCTCCCCCATCGTCCATGGTGTGAGGGAATAAGGCCACGCCAAATAGCTCTCCGAACTTCCGGAGCCTCAACGCTGAAACCTCGGGATCACGACTGACCCGAACCTCCCTCATCACTTGGGATGCTGACTGCCTCCGAACAAGGCTCGTTTCCTATACCAACAATGACTGTGATGCGCGATGACCCTCGCCTCCGGACGCCCCCAGTTCTCAACCGGTGAATGGTCCCAATGCCTTTTTGTGCAGGCGTCTGGGGAATGCCCATTGCCTTGGTCCTCAGGTGGTTGGCCCAGCGCCCATTTGTCGGTGCACAAGGGAATTTTCTCGTCCGGTGTAAGCGTCACACGCAGCACCCACCGCTGGTCTCTTTAACGACGGACCTGGCGGACACCTATCGTAATTGTCATAGGTCATCGCTATGACACTTACCATCCGCCCGTGCGCAATGTCCGGGTCTTCGCTGTTCGCCTACGCTGCGGCT
>CALQSQ010000108.1 GCA_943333275.1 Akkermansia muciniphila | reverse complement strand
TGCCCGCCCGCGCCGCCAGCGGAGCACCGGACAGCACGGCAAAAGCAAACCAGCGCAGGGCGCGGGCAGGGGAGGGGAGGGGAGATTTCACAGCTTCCAATGTCTGCGAGGGAGCGGTGGAAACAAGAAAAATGTTTGGCGATCATGGATGCTGGTGGTTCCATTGCAGGCAGTCGGCATAGGGGAGGGTGCCGCCGAAGAGGTCGAGGGCGCTGCCGATGGTGAGGTCGACGCGGCCCTGGCTGAGGTGGTGGGTGTGGGGGAGGTCGGAGAGTTGGCGGGCGCCGCCGGCGTAGGTGATGGGGAGGAGTGACCATTCGCCGAGGCGGGCGATGAGGGTATCGTCCATGCCGGCGCGTTTGCCTTCGACGTCGGCGGCGTGGATGAGGAATTCATCACAGCTGTCGGCGAGGGAAGTGAGGGTGGCGCGGGTGACGGGGAGGTCGGTTTTGGTTTGCCAGCGGTTCATGCAGACGATCCAGCCGTCCTCGTGGCGTCGGCAACTGAGGTCGATGACGAGGCGGGACCTGCCGATTTCCGCGACGAGCTGGGCGAGGCGGTCGGGGAGGAATTTTCCCTCCGGGGAAAAGAGGTGGGAGGTGACGATGACGTGGGAGGCACCGGCTTCCAGCCAGTCCGCGGCATTAGTGAGATGGATGCCGCCGCCGATCTGGAGGCCGCCGGGGAAGGCGGCGAGCGCGGCGCGGGCGGCGGTTTCATTTCCCGGACCGAGCTGAATGACGTGGCCGCCGCGGACATCGTCCTGCCGGTAGCGGTCGGCGAACCAAGCGGCGGAATGCGCCGACTCGTGATTGATCACCAATCCGCCGCCGCCATCGGTCAGGGTGCCGCCAACGATCTGTTTCACCTTGCCTCCGTGGAGGTCGATGCAGGGACGGAAATGAGTCATGCGGGTTGGTGGGGTGGAAATGGAGCCTCTGCAAGTCGATTTCCACTTTCCAATCAGGTCAATTGGCTGTTAGGTTGGGGGACCATGAGCCGATATTCCCCCGACCAAGATCCCGACGAAGACCCGCGTTACCAGCAGCGCGGCAGACGTCCGCAAGGCAACCCCGATGAAGCCAATGATCCGAAGGGCGGGCTTGGTGGATTGCTGGGAGGAATCCTGGGTGGCATGGGGCAGGGAAGGGAGGAGCAACAGGAGGAGGATCCCCGGTATCAACAGCGTGGCCGCCGCCCGCAAGGGCAGGAGGAGGAATACGATCCCCGTCAATCGCGCGGCGATGGCGGGCTGGGAAACATTCTGGGAGGGGTGCTCGGTGGTGGACAACCTGAGGAGAGCGGCGATGATCCGCGACAGTCCCGAGCGGTGCCGCAGCGCGGCGGTGGGGCGGGAGGCGGGCTGCTGAGCATGCTCCTGCGCAATCCCCGTCTGGGCATGGCGCTGCTGATGGCGATCGGCGCGGTTGTGATGTATTACACGCAGACGCATCAGGAATCCAACCCGATCACCGATACCACGGTGCGCGTCGTGGGAGATGCGGAAAATGATGTGGCCCTGGGTCTGCGGGCGGCGCCGGAAATGATCCAGCAATACGGTGGAGAACACCGCGATGCCAGGCTGCGCAATGCGGTGCAGGCCATCGGGATGAAACTCGTGAAGGCCAATTCCGTGGGCGACTGGGCGCCTGAGTTTGAAAAGTATCAGTGGCATTTTCACCTGCTGGCGGATGAGGAGACGATCAATGCGTTCGCGCTGCCAGGGGGGCAGATTTTTTTCACTTATGGGTTGTTTAAACGGCTCGGGCATGAGGACGAGGTTGCAGGCGTGCTCGGTCACGAAATTGGCCACGTGATCGGGCGGCATTCCGCCAAGCAGATGGCCACGTCCAAGATTCTGGGCGGTCTGGCCAATGCCGGAGCGGTGCTGGGTGGCTCAGATGGGCAGGGCGGCGGCCTGGGGCAGATCGCCCAATACGTGGCACAGTTCAAACAGATGAGTTATGGCCGGGGGGATGAAACGCAGTCGGACACGCTGGGCGTGCAATTCATGGTGAATGCCACCTACAATCCTGAAGGGCTAATCAAGGTGATGGAAATTCTCAAGGAGGCCAGCGGGGGCAAGGCACCGCCTGAATTCATGAGCACGCACCCGGATCCCGGCAATCGCATAGAGCACATCAAGCAGGTGATCGAAGACGTGAAATCAGGAAAACTCGAAGGTCCCAAGGCCGCTGAGAAACTCCGGTAACCGCCATGCCGCTGCTCAAGGTTGATGATCTTTACGTGTCGTTTCGCACGCGCAATGGCCTGCTGCAGGCCGTGACGGGCGTGTCGTTTGAGTTGGAAAAAGGGCAGACGATTGGGATTGTGGGCGAGTCAGGGTCCGGGAAATCCGTGACCTGCGCGGCCCTGCTGGGATTGATTCCCCAGCCTCCCGGACGCATTGACCGCGGATCGGCGATGTTTGATGGAATCGACCTGTGCCATTGCTCGCAGCAGCAATTTCAGCAGATTCGCGGTCGGCGGATTGCGATGATTTTCCAGGATCCCATGACCTCGCTCAATCCCTGGCTGCGCATCAGCACGCAGCTGATTGAGCCGCTGCAGTTGCATCTGGGAATGAAGAAGGCGGAGGCGATGGAGCGGGCGATTGAGGAGTTGCGACTGGTGGGCGTGAAGGATCCGGGGGACCGGATTCGTTCGTATCCGCACGAGTTCTCCGGCGGGATGCGGCAGCGCGTGATGATAGCCATGGCCATGATCACGCGGCCGGAAATTCTCATCGCGGATGAGCCCACCACCGCGCTGGATGTGACGGTGCAGAAGGAAGTGCTGGAACTGATGAAACAACGCCAGCGCGAAACCGGCACCGCGATCATTTTCATCACGCACGACCTAGGGGTGGTCTCCGAGACCTGTGATCAGGTGCATGTCATGTATGCTGGAAGATTTGTGGAAGTGGCGCCGACGAGGGAGCTTTTCCGCAAACCCAGCCATGCCTACACCCGGGCGCTGCTGGATTCCATTCCGGCGCTGCAACCCAAGGGCAGCGAGCTTCGGACGATTCCTGGCGCTCCGCCGGATCTCAGCAAACCCATCACCGGCTGTGCCTTTCAGCCGCGCCGCCCGCTGTCCATGCAGAGCCATTGCGTGACGGACCGACTGCCAGCTCTCAAGGAAATTTCCCCGGCGCACTGGGTGCAGGATTGCCCGGGTTGCATGGAAAACTGACGTATTTTAAAACGCCCGGGAGAAGCCGAGAATTGGGCCCAGGGCATCGAGACCAGGGTTGGGGTCGGTGGCACCACCGTTCGACATGTGTTGGAAAAAGGCTCCGACGTTGAGCGAGGTCGTGGGAGTGAAATAAAAGCGCACTCCCATGGTGGCGAACCAGTTGAAGGTGAGGTCGCGTCCCTGACCCCCCACCTCATCGCCGCTGTCGATCCAGCCCAATCCGCCGCCGACGCTCGTATACCAGCAGGCCTTGTCCTTGAGGAACCAATATTCAAACGACGGCGCTCCCGAAATACCGAGGTAAAGCGATTCCGGGCCCTTGGCGATGGGTTCCACAAGCAGGCTGACACGATTGCGTACGGTCAGTTGATGGCCAAAGACATTCCAATGAATGAAAGCCGGGGAACGGAGGGAAAGGATCTGCGGCAGCACCGTGTAGTTGGCGGTGGTGTTGTGGGAAATGCGCCAGAGCGAGGCGGTTTCGGCATCGAACGACCACATGTCGGCGGGGCTGACGGATGGGGGTTCAACGATAGCGGATTTGCCTTGGTTTGAAGTCCCTGCATGGAGCAGGGTTGGGATCAGGAGGAGGGCGAGCAGGGTGGATTTCATAGGGATTGGGGTTGGTGGAAAATTGCTTCGATCTCCACCAGTAGATCCGCCCGACAGATGTCCGCCTGGAGGAAAATCATGGAAGCGGCGTCCTGGGGATAAATCCGCTGCACGGCGGCCTGGCTGGCGGCGAGGTGGGAGGGGTCGCGGAGGAAAATTTTCCATCCGGCATGCCGCGACGCGGGGATTTCCATATGGGCGCAGACCGTGGCGATGTTTTCCAGCGTGAGCTGAAGCTGGGTGGAGAAGTCGGCACCGCAGGTCTCACATCCGCGGATGCTGGCGGTGCCGCTCAGATGCCAGGTGGTGCCATGGGGTTCGCGAACCACACTGCCGCGGGCAAAGGCGGGCGGCAGCTTGCCGTATTGGCGCGGATATTCCAGCGCGGGAATCTGCAGGGGGTTTTCAAAATACTTCACCGGTGCATGACCCGCCGAGAAGGCGAGCATGAGAGGCCCCTCATAAGTGCCAAGCGCGGAGGCCGCCGGTAGTTTTCGGGCAAGGGAATCGCCCCAGACCTGCTGCATGGCCTGATGGCGGCCGGCATTGAAGGCGCGGTAATTTTCCAGTCCGTCGATCACCTCATTGATTCGCGGCACGTAATTCCACACGCGGAACAAATGATGATCGCCGAGGACGGCAAAAAGTCGTTCGTAGAGCAGGCGGGCGGTATCAGTGAAAGTGCCGCCATCCTCCGCGATGAGCACGCCCGCCAGGCCGTCGGTGCCCCGCAGCAACGCCCCGCCGTGGCAGGCTTCGACGGTTCCTCCGCTGGCCAGCATTTCCTGACGCGCGCCAGCCAGCCAGGGCAGCCCGCTGACAAAAACGAGATCGCCATCCACGCTGTGGATGCCGGACGGAGGTCCTCCCGCCTTGAATTCCAATTTGCAGACCTGCTCGGAGGGACCCCGCATATTCAGGATTCGGGGCAGGCTTTGGCGGGTGGCAGCATAAGCGTCACAGTGGCGGGCATCGGTGGTCGTTTGCTGGCTCTCCAGGTGCTCCATTCGCATCGTATCCATAGTTTAAATCCATTGTAGATAAGTCTTAAAACCTTGAGGTCGGGAGTGAAGCTTTGTTTGATAATGTAATTCCAATCCAGATTTTTCCGCCCGTAGATGCCGCGCTCGCGGCGCCGCTGGGCGAGCTTTACAAACCGCCGGTTGTAGGCCTTCATGATGGAGGCGACAACGCTGCCTCCCCAGCCATGGTAGGGCATATGGGCCATTTCCGTGGTGTGGTCCTGATAGATCAACCGCACCGGCCCGAAGAAATAAAAGCCCACATCCATGAGCGTGGCGGCGGTCATCAGTTCGGCATCGCCGAGGTAGTAATATTTATCCTTATAAAGCGATTCGAACCACCGGTGGTAGCTCTCCTGGTAACTATGCGCATAATCGGCGACGCGACTGGTGACGTCCCGGCCCTTGAGGGAATCGATCACGATTTGCGACACGGCGTAAACGGTGTTGCCGATGAAATCGATGCCGTGGCTGTAGAGCGGATCCATGAATCCGGCGGCATCGCCGACCATCGCCCAGCCGGGGGCCATGACTTCGGTGCTGTAATAGGCCAGTTGATGGTAAATGCGCGCATCCTGATTCACAGGCTCGGCCTTTTCCATGACATAGGCACCGATGGGATGCTCCATGAGGACCGTCCGGAGGCGTTCCGGAATGGAGCCCTCCGCCGGGGGCTGAAAGAGTCGGCGATCCCAGGTGATGCCAACACTGACTTCACCACCGCGAAGGGGGATGATCCAGGCCCACCAGCCGAAGCCGGTGAGATGGTTGGTGCCCGTGGCCCGCTGCGACCAGACGCGCTTTGCGAGCATGGGGTGTTTGTCGATGAGTTGACAGGAATCAAGATCGCCGACGTTGCGAAATCTGGCCCACATGGAACTCGTGGGATGTTCGTTGAGGATTTTTAAAGTATTGCGCTGGCGGGCCATGACGGCGGCCTTGCCAGAGGCATCGATCAGCCATTTGCAGCGAACGGTGACGGTGGTGCCGTCGTCCCTGGCGATGACGACACTGGAAATGGCCGAGGCATCGGTGGAGAAGGACCGCACCTTCGCCGGCCGCCACAGCTCGCAGCCTTCCTCCACGGCCAGCTGGCGCACGTGAGGATCGAGCGTGGAGCGGTCGAGCTGCCAGGCTGGGAGGCGGACCTGCAGTTTGGGGCCCATTTCCGCGCAGCGGTCGAGATCGTGGTTGCCCGGCGAGTTAAACCAGAAGCGCAGGCCGTTCTTGGTGATTTGTTCGCGCGAGAGCCAGGAACTGAGCCGGAGGATGCGGGAGAGGAAATAGCCGGCGATCTCCGATGTGCTTTCACCGACTTTGAAATCTGATTTCATCGATCGTTCGACGATGAGGATGCGCGCCTCCGGCAGTGCCCGCCTCAGCAGCAATCCCATGCTGGCTCCGGCCAAGGCACCCCCCATGATGACAACGTCATAATCCGGTGAATCCATCCCGCATCGTAGCATCAACCGCCAGACCCTGACAAGCGATTCGTCGGTAATTGCTTCTCGACATCCCCGCTCATCCCAGCACGGTGTTGGGGATGGAATCCGCTGCCGCCGCCCCCCCTGCCTCTGCCCCCGCCGCCTCGCGATGGGGGTTGCGGGGGGATATTTCTTGGCGGCTGCTCCGTGCGGCGGTGCGTGGGTGTCCGTGGTATTTGGAAAGGACGCTGATCTTTTTCTGGGCTGGATTGATCGGACTGGTGGCGCACGGCCCGCGTCGCGCATTGGCGGCGAATCTGCGGACGTTGGGTGTGAGGCATCCCACCTTTGCCGCATGGCGGGCGTTTCTGGAGATCGGGGCGGTCTCGGTCGATTCCCTGCGCGCGCAGCAGGATCCGAACGTGCTGCAATGGCAGGTGGAGGGTCGCGAACATTTGGAAACCGTGCAGCGGTCGGGTCGGCCAGTGGTGGTGTGGACGGCGCACATGGGGAGCTATGATGCGGCGGCGGCATTCTTTGCCCATCGCATTGGCGCCCGGTTGCACGCGGTTCGCAAGCCGGAACAAAATTCCGAAATGCAGGCGATCCGTGAGCGTGATCTGCGCAGCCATGAGGGAGAGCATTTCGTGACCATTTACAACAAGGGCGAGGAGGAGACCCTGGGGGTAGAACTGATGCGGGTATTAAAACAGGGAAGCTGGGTGGCGTTGCAGGCGGATCGGGCTCTGCCCGGATTGTCCACCTTTCCATGGGTGCATGAGGGGTGCGAGTGGACGCTTCCGCGCGGACCCTTTTTCCTGCCGATGGTGGCGCAGGCGATGTGTCTGCCGGTGTTTGTCCGCAGGACGGGATCGCGGCAGTATCGGGTGACGTTTCATCCGCCCGTGACTCCGCTGGCAACGCGGGATCGCAATGCGGCAGTGCAGGGACTAGTGGAGGCGTGGCTTCCCCTCTTGAAACAGACGATTTTGGCGCATCCCGAGCAGTGGTTTGTGTTTGAACACTTCGTAAAGGGCTCAATTCCCAATCCGTCATGAAACCCAAGGACCCGCTGGGCAGTCTGGAAAGAGGGAGAACGCCCCTGGCGCGGTGGTGGTGCGGCCCTGCGCTGAGGCGCGGAGGCGTGCATTATTTTCCTGCGGCTGATCCCGTGGCAATGCCGTTTGAGGACCTGTTGCCAATGCTGGCCCTATTCTCCCTGGCGACCGCTGCGTGGTTCGTGGTGTTGCCCTCGGTAGGGATGGCGTTGATTCTGGCGGTTCTCTCCGTGCATGTTTGGTTCCTGCTATGCGGCCTTTTGCCTCAATGGATTTCGAGTGGTGCCGTCTTTCATGCGGGATGGCTGGTCTTCGGTTTGGTGGCCTGGAGGCAGCCGGGGTGGCCGCGGGGAGTGGTGATGGGGGTGGGGATTTTTCTGCTGCTCCAGGGCGTGGCGGCGTTGTGGTTGCGGCTGCGTCAATCGGTGGCGGGCGTGACAGTTTTGATTTTTCTGCTGCATGTCTGGCCGTTCGTGTGCGGTTGGATCTGGGGATGGTCCTGGGCGGTGGGGGGATGTTTGATCACTGGAACCATCCTGGTGGCGACCACACTCAATCCCCACAGCCATTGTTTCGGAATGGCCCGGCGGACGCTGCCGATGGGAGAGCGGGAGGTGTGCCTGACGATCGACGACGGTCCCTGCGAGGACACCGCTGCGGTGCTGGCCTTGCTGGAACGTCACGATGCGCGGGCGGTATTTTTCCTGATCGGGGATCGCGTGCGGAAATTTCCCGAAGCCGTGGAGGCGATTTTGGCGGGCGGGCATTTGCTTGGCAATCACACCCAGACGCATCCGGCCCACACGTTTTGGAGTTATCCGCCCGCCCGGCAGCGCAGGGAAATGGCGGCGTGCCAGGAAGCGCTGGGCGGCCGGGCCAAATGGTTCCGGGCACCGGCGGGATTCCGGAACCCCTACTGCAATCTGATCGCCGGAGGGCTTGGATTGCGCGTCATGGGCTGGCAGGCGCGCGGGCGCGATGGGGTTTCGTCCGATGTGGTCCGGGTGGTGGAAAGAATCCGGCGAAAGCTGGGTCCGGGATCCATCGTGCTGGTCCATCAGGGGCTGCCGCACTCGCTGGAGGTGATGGAAAATGTCCTCAAGATGCTGCGGGACGAAGGCTGGACCATCAGGCTGCCGGAGGCGCTGACGGATCCTGATCCTTTCTCCGAAACACCCCCAGCCAGTTATGAAAAGGCGTCCGACCCCACAGTGGTGTGAACTCGCCGACCAGGCCGGCCTCAGCGAGGGGTTCCTTAATTTCCGCGAGGGTGGGATGCTCATGGGCTCGTGAAGTGATCCAACCGATGCCATTGCCCACGCGGTCCATGAGTATCGTCACCCGTCCCCGCCAGTTGGTTTCCTGAACGCCGGTGCGGATGATCAACCTGCCGTTGGGAGCAACGCGTTCCGCACAGCCACGCAGCATTTTGAGGCGCTCGCTGGTGGGAAGGTATTGGAGAATATCCAGCAGGGTGACGCTGCCGGAGTGAGGTGGCAGGGGATCCGAGGCGCAGACAGATTCAAACGAAAGGGGACCCCGGAAATGTCGTGCCACCTGCAAGGCGATGGCGATTTTTTTCGCATCAATATCCACCCCATGAATCGCCTCCGTCCAACCCATTTCCCGCAAATAAAAGGCCAGCAGGCCCATCCCGCATCCGACATCCAGCAGGGGAGTTTCGATGTCTTTTAAGGTCTCATAAATCGCTGGATACAAGGGATCCGTGGAGGCTTTTCCCCAAACATAAAAGCGATTGAACTGGCCGGGGAAATGCCGGGAAAACTTCCGGGCACTGAATCCGCCATCGCTGCTCATAGTCCGAGAGACTTTCGGATTCTGCCAAGGCAGGCGGAGGGGATCAGGAAAAGATAGACCATGGCCAGCCGGAAATTGTCCTGCACATAACGGTAATGGGAAACGCCCCCCTCCTCCTTCAGGAAATATTGCACCGGGGTGGGCACATTGACGAAGGGGACTTTCACACGGCCAAGCTGGATGGCCGCCACGCACTCGAAATCATACCGCTGACCGCTATCGCCGGCCTCGAGAATCCTGAGCAGCGGAAGCAGCGGATAAACACGCATGCCGAACATCGAATCCTTGAGACCGCCCTGCACGCTGAGAAAATTTGTCCAGAAGTTGGCCAGCTTCCGCCAGAAGACCCGTTCCCACGGGGCGCTGGCATCGAAAATGGGATAGCCCGCCACCATGGCCAGCGGGTGATCCTCCGAAGCCCGGAGGTATTCGGCAATCGCAGAGGCCGGGTGCTGGCCATCGGAATCGAAGGTGAGCAAATGGGTGGCCCCGAGTTCGCGCGCATGTCTGGCAGCGGTCAGCACCGCCGCGCCCTTGCCGCGGTTTTTCTCATGGATCAGGACTTCCAAATGATCGTGCCTGGCGCGCAGCGACAGTAGTTGCTCGGCGGTTCCATCCGTGCTGCCATCCACTACGACAATGACCGGATGCCCCAGTGCCACGACCTTCTGGACGACGGCCAGAACTTTCGGGCCGGTGTTGTAGGTCGGGATGACGATCAAGGGGATGTGGGTGGGCGTGGTCAGGGAGTTGGATTAACCACTTTTTGACGGGCCTGAAAACTGAAAATTGCAAATCGGGGCAAAAGAAATTTCTGGTGCGGAATGGACGATCTGCCGGGCATGGGCGAGGGAGGTGGCTTTCCCAGCATGCACCCCTCCCTTGTTTCACTGCCCCATGGACCGTCGTTTCGATTCGTCGATGACCTCATCGAACTCACGCCCGGTCAGGACGGCGTTGGTCAGTATCTGGTGCGGGGCGATGAAGCTTTCCTCGAAGGTCATTTTCCCGGCGCGCCCCTGATGCCCGGAGTGCTGTTGATCGAAGCGCTGGCTCAGGTCGGCGGGGTCGTTGCGCAGTGTGATCCCGCCATCGCTCCGCTGCAAAATCTGCGGCTGACGGCCGTGCAGCAGGCGAAAATTCTTGGCAGCGCCGTGCCGGGCGAGACGCTGCGGTTGCAGGCCAAAGTGCTGGGCCGCGCGCCCGGACTGGTCATGGTGGAAGGAACAGTCACTGCGGGCGGGCGCGTGCTGCTCACGGGTCGCATCACGCTCAGCGGACAGCCGCCGGACGTGGCTGGTTAGCTTTCGGAAATGGAATCGCGCGTTGCCAGCCAGCGCTGGCGCCAGGCTGGGCGGGAAAGTTTCCCGCGGGCATCGGGCATCAGATCCGGGCAACTCAGCCAGTGGCGGGGCACGCAGGCAGAGGGGAGCTGGGTCAGATTCTGGCGGATCGCATTGAGCGAGTGATCCGGATCATGATTCACGCAGACGACCACTTCCTCCTGGCGCACGGGATCCGAACTTGGCACCCCAAAGGCCACGCAACACCGCACTCCGGCAATCTGTTGCACGGCATTCTCCACCATTTCCGGTGCCACCTTGTATCCAGCCACGGAAATGACATCGCTCGATCGCCCCAGCAGATGGATCGCTCCATTTTCACCAATGCGGGCCAGATCCTGAGTTTGGAAATATCCCGGCGTGCAGGATTCCGGGGATCCGACATTTCCCAGTCCTGCGGCGGGCGATTCCGCCCGGAGGCAGCCATTGTGCAGACGGACGGTGACGCCATCCATGGGAGTTCCGGCCAGGCTGGCATCGGATCGCGGCTGCGGCGTGGCATCGAAGGCAATGCCGCCGCACTCGCTGCTACCGTAAAAATTGTGGATCTTCAGTCCGCTGCGGAGATACTCCGCCTGCTCCAATTCCAGTGGCAGCGGTGCGCCTGCGGAAATGGCGAGCGCCACGCGGGAGAAATCGACGTCCGCACGATGCCAGGCGCGCCACATTGCGGGCACTGCCGGGAGGGTGAATCTGGTGTGAGCCGGGGATTGCCGGAGTGCGGAGCGCAGTGTTTCCGGCAGGGGATTTTCCAGGAACCAAACGGGAATCCCGTGCAGCAGCAAAGGCAGCACCAGATTGGAAAAGCCATAGCTGTGCGCCTGAGAAATAACCGCGAGGTTGGGCGTCTCCGCACGCAACTGCATCGTGGAAACGATCTGAGCGGCATCGGCCATCAGATGCGAAGCCTGGAACATCACACACCGCCGCTGGCCGGAGGAACCGGAGGTGACTTTTAAATGACAAACCTCCTCTGGAAGGGCATTTGTCTCAGGAACGGCCATGCTGCCGGAGTCATCGGGCAGCAGCACGCTGCCATCGCGCCAGGCCCGCAGGACATCCACCACCAAGGCCAGGCCCGTGGCGTTCGTCTGCAGCAGGGGAGGGGCGGCGGGAGCCTGCCGGGCGAGTTCCTCCAGTTCTGCAAAGGTAAGGTTGCGATGGCACGCAGGCTCCCTCACGGCCAGGGCCGTTGCTTTTTCGGCAACGATTGCCTGCCATCGTTCGTAGAGTGATGTCGTCTTCCCTGCTTGCATTGGGTCGATTGTGACACACTCTGGCGCACAGACAAACCCTGGCTGTGGCGGCTTTGCCAATTCTCTCATTTATGTCCGCTGAAAATTCCATTTCCACTTCGCACCCGGCATCCGGATCGGATGTCGTGGTGACCGGCGTGGGGATCATTTCCTCGCTGGGCAATGGCTGGCGGGCGAATGCGGATGGATTCCGGGAGGGTCGGGTGGCGCTGCGGGGGGTGTCGCTTTTCGATACCTCGCAGCAACGCGTCCACGCTGCCGGAGAGGTGGAGATGCCTGCGGAACTGCCGGAAAATGAGCTTTCGAAAAAGGATCGCAGCCGCATCGAACGCGGCAGTGAACTGCTCATTCATGCGACTGCAGAAGCCCTCAAATCTGCAGCCATAGGTTTTGGAGCCAGGCTGCCCATGGTGCTGGGAACCTCCGCAGGGGCCATGGCCCACGGGGAGGCATTCTTTCGCAAGGCGAAGGAATCCCACTGCATGGCGGGCCAGAGCACGCTGGCCTATCAATACCTTGTCTCCAGTCAGGTGGCGCTGGTGGCCCGCGCGTTTGCCCTCAGTTCAAGAACCACCATTGTCTCCAACGCATGTGCATCAGGGGCCAACGCGATCGGTCATGCGGCGCATCTCATCAGCAGCGGTCGGGCTGAACGCGTGCTGGCGGGTGGTTACGATGCGCTCAGCCACCTGGTGTTTGCCGGTTTCGATTCTCTCAAGGCGCTCAGCCCCACGCTGCCGCGCCCCTTCGATGCCGGGCGCGATGGTTTGGCGCTGGGTGAGGGCGCGGCGCTCATGGTGCTGGAAACCCGCGCGCAGGCGATGGCCCGCGGGGCGTGCATTCTGGCGCGCGTGGCTGGCTACGGACTTGCGACCGATTTGCATCATTTAACCCAGCCGCATCCCGAGGGTCATGCGGCCTGCCGCAGCATGAAGATGGCCTGCCGGGCTGCAAAGATGACGCCGGGCGAGATCGATTATATCAACTCCCACGGCACCGGCACGCCGCTGAACGATCCGGCGGAGGCAGCTGCCATTGCCGCCTGGGCTGGCGCAGAGATTGCGAAGATCCGCGTCAGCAGTACGAAGGGAAACATTGGCCATCTGCTCGGCGGAGCTGGTGCGGTTGAGGCGGTGGTGTGCCTGATGGCCATGCAGGAAAGTTTCCTGCCGCCGACTGCGCATCATCGCGAAACCGACGCCAGCTGTCATTTTGATCTCATCACCTCCCCGCGTGCGGCTGCGGTGCGAACGGCCTTGACCAATTCCTTTGGGTTCGGGGGATCCAACGCGACGCTTGTTTTCCAGTCATGAATTCACGAACGATCATCACTGGCATGGGAGCCGTCAGCCCGGCGGGCTGGGGAGTGGAGGCACTCGTTCAGGCGGTGGAGGCCGGGCAAGGGCTGCCCGCAACGGTGATCAGCGCGGAGCGACAACTCAGCGCGCGGATGGTGCCCAGACCCATTCCGAATGCCGAGTTGATCAGGCATCCGCGCTTGCGCCGTGCCAGCCCCCTGTCCCATTTTGCGGCTTCAGCCAGTCTGGAAGCGCTGGGAGCGCGGGGTCGTGAACGGCTGGCTGGCGGGCAGTGGCGGGTGGGATTGATTTATTCACTGATGAATGGTTGTGTGGCTTACAGCGGGAAATTTTACGGCGAAGTTTTGGAAAATCCGGCCACGGCGAGTCCGATTCTTTTTCCTGAAACGGTCTTCAACGCCCCCGCCAGCCATCTCGCCGCTTTTCTGGGATTGGATGGTCTGGTGGCCACGCTGGTGGGCGATTCAGGCCAATTTCTCGCTTCGTTCGAAATGGCGCAGATGTGGCTGGAAATGGATCTCGTGGATGCCTGCCTGGTGGTCGGGGCGGAGGAGGTGGACTGGCTGACGGTGGCGGCATTTCATCTGCTGGCGCGGGGGCAGGTGATGGCGGAGGGTGCCGGGGCGGTGCTTTTGGACAAGGAGGGGACGGGCGCGGAAGTCATGGAGTTGCACGTCCGGCCCATCACGGCGGCGGCGGATCGGGCTGCGGCTCTGGCAGAGTTGCGGCGGCATCGGCAGGGGGGATTTTGTATTGATGATTGCACCGGGCATGTCCGTAGGGACAAGGCATGGCGGGAGGATTCCATGGAAAGAATTTCGCCTCTGAAAATGCTCGGCGAGGGATTCGGTGCCTCCGCGGCTTGGCAGACAGTGCTGGCGGTGGCGCGCATGCAGGGGGCTCCCGGACGCGATGAGTCCGGCTGGGTGATGGCCAGTGGGATGAATCAGCAGGCGGCCCTGCTGGGGCTGCGCCGGAATCGATCCTAGTGCTTCGCGTGATCGTGGTCGTGAGTGGCGTGATCGTGATTATGATCACATCCGCAACCTCCGCATCCGCCGGATTTTTTTCTGGCCTTGCTCCAGATGAAGAGTCCGAAAACGACGAGGACGACGGCAATGGCGACGATGGCTTGGGTGTCTTGGGACATGGTGGGATGGGGGTTGAGGTTAGGGGCAGCTTCGACGGTTCCGGGGCGGAAGCAATGGGCGCGCGGTGACTAAATGCGGGTGGTGGCTTGGGGGGGGCTCCTGACGTCGACCTCTACGATGGGGGCAGGATTCTTTGGAACTCGGCTTCGCTCAGGGTGGGGACGCCGAGGGATTTGGCTTTCTCCTCCTTGCTGCCGGCATCGGCTCCGACCAGCACGTAGCTGGTTTTCTTGCTGACACTGCCGCTGATTTTCCCGCCGTGTTGTTTGATCAGTTCCTCGAAATGGGGCCGGGGCTGGCTGAGGGTTCCGGTGAGGACCCAGGTGGTGCCGGCAAACTGGCTGGACAGGGCGGCGGGGCGATCGGTGGCGGCAGCGGAGAACGCGAGCCCGGCGCTGCGGAGGCGGGCCAGGAGGTCGATATTGACGGGGTCGCGGAACCAGGTGTGCAAAGTCACGGCGACGACATCGCCGACGTCCGGACAGGCCTGCATTTCCTCAATACTGGCGGCGGCGACGGCATCGATGGAGCCAAAGTGCTCGACCAATTTCTGGGAAACATTGCGGCCTGTGTGGAGAATCCCCAGACCAAGGAGCAACCGCCAGGCCGACTGCGATTTGCTTTTTTCCAGGCCATTGAGCAAATTCTGAGCGCTCTTGGTGCCCATGCGGTCCAGCGTCATGAGGTCGGGCAGGGTGAGGCGGTAAAGGTCCGCGCAGTCGCGCACCAGCGAGGCGGAGACGAGTTGTTCGACGAGGGCTTCGCCGAGGCCGGAGATGTCCATGGCGCCGCGGGCGGCGAAATGTTCGAGGCGGCGTTTGACCTGTTCGGAGCAGTAAAAATTAGGACAGCGCACGGCGACCTGGCCTCCTTCCCGCACGACGGGCGCCTGACAGGAAGGGCAGACTTCCGGCATCTGAAAGCGTGGAGGATCACCCTCGCGAAGGTCGATACGCACGCGCACCACGGCCGGGATGATTTCACCGGCCTTTTCAATGATCACGATATCGCCGGCGCGAATATCCTTGCGCGCAATTTCCTCCTCGTTGTGGAGCGTGGCGCGGCTCACGGTGCTGCCGGAAACAAACACGGGGTAGAGGTGCGCCACCGGAGTAAGGACGCCGGTGCGGCCAATTTGAATTTCAATTTTCTGCAGTCGCGTCTCCGCCTGTTCGGGCGCGAATTTGTAGGCGATCGCCCAGCGCGGGGCTTTGGACGTGGCGCCCAGTTCATCCTGCTGACGGATGGAGTTGAGTTTTACGACCGCACCGTCCGTCTCATAGGGCAGCGCGTGGCGTTCGGTATCGAGCCGCCGGATCGCGGTGAGAATTTCCTCCAGGTTGTGGCAGCGATAGGAAAGGTCTGCGCCCTTGAGGCCGACGGATTTCAGGAATTCCTGAAAGGCGACCTGATTCTCCGGCACGTGATCGCCGGCCACCTTGCTGAAGCCGTGGAAGATGATGGAGAGCGGGCGTTCGGCCACCATCTTGGAATCGAGCTGTTTCAGACTTCCGGCGGTGGCATTGCGGGGGTTGGCAAATTCCGCTTCCCCTGCTTCGAGCCGCGCCTGATTCAATTCTGCAAACGCTTCTTTCGCCAGATAGCATTCACCCCGCAGTTCAAATTGCTGCGGTCCGTTCGGGGGGAGTTTCAGTGCCAGTCCCTTGATGGTCCGGATGTTCTGGGAAATATCATCGCCGGTGGTGCCATCGCCGCGGGTGGCGGCATATTTCAATCCGCCGTTCTCATAATACAGCGTGACCGCCACGCCATCGATCTTCGGCTCGACCCAGGTCTCGAGTTCCACATTTTCCGCGAGTGCCTTCTGACAGCGCTGATACCACTGGGCGACCTCGGCCTCCGTGTAGGTATTGTCCAGGCTCATCATGCGTTCGCGATGCCGGATCTGGGAGAAACCCTGCAGGGTCATGCCCCCGACGCGCTGGGTCGGGGAGTTTGGATCTTTAAATTCGGAATGGGCCGCCTCCAGGTCCTGCAGTTCCCGGTAAAGCCGGTCGTATTCCTGATCGGGAATTTCCGGCTGGGCGTGTTCGTAATAGAGGCGGTTGTGTCGGTCCAGCTCCGCGGCCAGCGCAGCCATCCGCTCTTTGGGAAGGGTCGTCATAGATGGCTTTGCTTCGACTTCGCGGGGTGGGGAAGCAAGCCCGAAAACCTATCGCGGCCGGGCGTTGTTGCGGTATTCCTGGATGTTGCTGTTCAGCCATTCATCACGCTTCTTGACCAGTTGCTGGTATTCAGCGCGGAGCTTGGCGAGTTCGGCGTCATCGTTTTTGACAAAGGCATTATTTTTGCCAAAACGCTTCCAAGGACCGTCCGGCACCTCGGAATCCTCCACAAAATGCCAGTCGCAAAGGGCACCGCTGTTGATGCCGAGGAAATCGCGCACGGCTGGCGAGACGTCCAGCCCCGCCCCGTCATTTTCCTGATTCTTGGGACGGGAATTTCCAAAAACGTAGTCGTGATCAGTGGTGTTAAAAGGACCGCAGTCGCTCCACTGGGCGTAGCAGACCTTGCTGCCGGAACGGATCGCCAGCCAGCGGTTTTCACAGACGGTATCGCTGGCATTCCCGGTCCACTTGGCTTTGTGCCAGGGGATTTTGATTTTGGCAATTTCCCGGTTCTGCACATCGTTGAAGGGCAGGGCGACGTAGAAGGGGTTGAGTTTGGGGGTGAAATTTTTTGGACAGAAATTCCACGAGCGGTTGGAGGGATCCGGATCGTCATAGCCCCCGTAATTGACCTGCCAGTTTGGATCCCAGGAACTCTTGTGGTTGGGCACCGGATTGCCCTGGGTGGGCACTTCGCCAATCCAGAAAATGGTGGTCGCGATCTTTTCCTTCCACGGATATTTCGGGGCAACTTCACGCGGACGGGTCGGCGCGTAGATGCGTGGGAGCGCGGATGGACCCACCGAGCCCTGCACACCAGTTTTCGCCACCGGCGCGGGTTTCCCGGCCGCCGATTTGGGATCGGGGGTCTTGGCGGCGGGCTTGGTCGTCTTGGTTGCCTGTGCCCACGCGGAGGTGGATACTGACAGCGCGAGAGCGAGCCCGAGAACGGAAATTTTCCAAGGGGTTGAGATCATGGAAGTGATGCGGCGAGGGGTAAAACTGGGGCCGAGTTTAACGAAACTCACCGGGGAGCGCAAGGGCGGATTTCCCCGGTTCATTGCGCAGGAATCGCCCCGCCTAGAATGGCCGCGACCGCCCGATTGGCCGCGCGGCGCTGCGGAGTGATGGCGAAGAATCGCACACGACAGGCGTCTGTCTGCCCCAGCGTGGCGAGATGGAAATGTTCAATCGCATCTTTCTCCACACGGGTCGGGACGGGGATGACGCCGAGGCCCGAAGAGCCGGCGACCTTGAGCAGCGCCGCATCATCGAATTCAGCAATGACCCGTGGGCGGATGTTCTGCTGGAGAAACCAGGTGTCCAGTTCCTGCCGCCAGGCGGTCGAGAGCGTGGGCAGGAGCATGGGAGCGCCATCCAGAGAGGCGGGGAAACCTTTCGACAATTTCTTCGCCAGGGGCGGAACCGCGCAGAAGGAGGTGCCGGATTCCCCGAGCGGGCAGTTCACCACGCGCAGAGGGAAGGAGGCTGGAGCCGGTTCATCGGAAATCATCAGGTCCAGTTCCCCCACGGCCAGCGCGGCGAGGAGGTCTCGGGCATTGCCTTCCTTGCAGATGAGATGGACGGGCCGGGATAATTTAAAGATCGGGAAGATGATTTCCCAGCTGAGGAGCTTGGGCAGGGAGTCGAGAATTCCCAGGTGGAAGGGAAGCGGGCGCAGGTTGTTGTGTTCCTTGACCTGTGCGACCAACTCCTCCCCCAGGGTGAAAATTTCCTCCGCCACCTTGAACGCCCGGTGGCCGGCCTCCGTGAGAACCAGACTCCGCCCGCTCCGGCGGAAGAGCAACTGCCCGAGGGATTCCTCCAGCGACGCCACCTGCGCGCTGATCGTGGGCTGGGAAATGTGCAGTCGCTCGGCCGCTTTTTTCAGGCTGCCCTCCCGGGCCACCATCCAGAAATATCGCAGGTGATGATAGTTTAAAAATTCCACGTGGTTCGTATTTAGGAGGCAACCGCCGCCTCCTTGATGGCCGGCTTGAGGGGCCAGGCGAGGGAGGCGATGATGGAGGCAGTCATGACTCCCGCAACTACCAGCAGAGACAGAGTTGTGTCAATTTTATATGGGGTGTGACTGAGCAGCATTTTAACGCCGACGAACGACAGCACCACGCCCAATCCCGTGCGCAGGTAGTGGAATTTATCGATGATTCCGGCAAGCAGGAAATACAGCGAGCGCAGACCCATGATCGCAAAGACATTGGAGGTGAAGACAATGAAGGGTTCCTTGGTGACGGCGAAAATGGCCGGAATCGAATCGAGCGCGAAGATCAGATCGCTGGCCTCCACGCAGACCAGCACCAGCATGAGCGGCGTGGCCATGAGTTTGCCGTTGTGCCGGGTGAGGAATTTGTCCCCGTCATAGTCCTTGGTCGTGGGCACGAGGCGGCGAAACCATCTGATGACCGGACTGTTGTCGAGATTCACGCTTCCGGATTTCTTGACGATGAGCTTGATGCCGGTGAGTAGGAGAAAGGCGGCGAAAATATAGATCAACCAGTGAAACCGCTCCAGCAGCGCGGCCCCGGTAAAGATCATGACCAGGCGCATGCCAATGGCCGAAAGCACGCCCCAGAACAGCACCTTGTGCTGATATTTGGCGGGCACCGCAAAGTAGCTGAAGATCAGCACAAAGATAAAGACGTTGTCCGCACTGAGCGAGAGCTCAATGAGGTAACCCGTCAGAAACTCCGTCCCCCTCTGCATCCCGTAGGCAGACCAAATCCATCCGCCAAAGCCAAGCGCCAGCGCGATCCATGCCGCAGTCCATCCCAGCGCCTCCCTGACGCCGACGACGTGGGATTTGCGGTGGAACACTCCCAGGTCCAGCGCCAGCACGGCGAGGATGATCAGACTGAAGATGAGGTAGAAGGTCGGGGTTACAATCATGGTTTATTTTAAAATGGAACGAAAAGGGGAGGTGGGAAGTGGGGGC
>CALQSQ010000107.1 GCA_943333275.1 Akkermansia muciniphila | reverse complement strand
GGAGAGCTGATTGATCTTGCGCGGTCCGTATTCCGCCATTTTCACCATGGCCAGCGCCTCCGCCACGCTCGCCGCAGTCTCGGCCTTGCCGACTTTCCGCTCCTCAAGTCCAAACGCCACATTTTCCTCCACCGTCATGTGGGGCCACAGGGCGTAGCTTTGGAACATCATGGCGCAATTCCGGCGGTGGGGCGGAACCCGCGTCACTTCGCGCGCATCGAAAAAGATATGGCCGTTGTCCGGCTGGTAGAATCCGGCAATGTGCCTCAGCAGCGTCGTCTTGCCACAGCCCGAAGCTCCCAGCAGGAAAAACAGCTCGCCCGGCTCGATCCGAAGATTCACAGCGCTGAGCGCCACGACATCGCCAAAGCGCTTGGAAAGATTACGGATGATGACGGCAACCATGTGTGGAAAGGGACGTGGGACGTGGGACGGTTAGGGGAATCGGTTGGCCAAAAGGAGGAAGCTGGCCAGCCCCTGCATAGGCGGAACGCCCCGGGAATGCAAGGCCGGTTCAGCCCGAAATCGGTCTTTCTGTTCGCGACCCCGGTCCAGGACCAGCGCTCTGGCAATGCTGCCGGAAGGCAGCGAAAAATCGGGCTGGCGGGATTCGAACCCACGGCCTCCTCGTCCCGAACGAGGCGCGCTACCAGACTGCGCTACAGCCCGTTGTGTGGTCAATGCTAATTGCGCCAGCGGGGGTGTCAAATTTGGATTTTCGCGGATGCGTCAGCAACGGTGGCTTGTGTGCGGGGAATGCGATGGTAGGGTGTGGCCTGAAGCATGAATCGTTCCGACTTATATTTTCATTCCAACCAGACCAAGCCCTACTTTTATTTCCAGGGGATCCCTGTTTATCTGACGACGCTGCTGATGGTGGCGCATGTGGTCGCGCTGCTGGCGAGCGTGCTGGCCACGGCGTGGGGGGAGTATGCGGTGTTTTTCTCACCGGCGGTTGCTGACATGCAGCTATGGCGCATGGGGACGTATGTGTTGGTGCATGGGGTGAATTTTTCGTTTGTGATCGACATGGTGTTTCTCTTTTTGATGGGGAGGCAGTTGGAGGAGGTGTTCGGGAGCAGATCGTTTGGCCTTTTGTATCTGCTGGCGACGCTGATTCCTGCGGCGGTGGGGATGTTGGGATGGTGGATTTTCCAAACGCCAGTGATGCTTGCGGGCACGAGCATCGCACACTTCTGTGTGATGCTGGGGCTGGCGTTTTTCCAGCCGAATGCGGCTATGTTTGTGGAATGGCTGAAGCTGAAATGGATCGCGGCGGTGGTGTTCGCCCTTTACTGCCTGCAATATTTGAAGTTGCGGGATTTTGTTTCGCTGAGTGCGTTTGTGGCCGCTTGCGCGGGGACGTATTTCTGGCTGCGGCAGTGCGGGCTGAGCCCCAGGTTCGCGGGACTGGCGGAGGCGTTTGCGGAGCGTTTCCCCAAGCGTCCGCAATTGCGAGCGCTGCCGAGCGCGGGCCGTGGGGAGAAGTCGGATGGGAAATTTTACGAGCCGAAGATCAGGCCGAAGCCGGAGATTGACCGCGAGCACCCGGCAGTAGTCGAGATTGATGCCCTGCTGGAGAAAATTTCCCGGGAGGGATTTGGCAGTCTGACGGCGGAGGAGAAGCTGGCGCTGGACCGGGCGAGCGCGGAATTGAAGGAGAAAGACAAGCGCCTGTAGGCGGAAAGGTGGGGTTTGCGCGGAGAAGTGAAGTTTCCGGATGCAGAACCATGAACCAGCGATAGAATGCGCCCAAATTGTGATTACGTTAGCCATTACCAGTCAAAAAGGTGGCGTGGGAAAGACCACGACCGCAGTGAATCTCGCCTACGCCCTCGCCAAACGGGGCTGGCACACTTTGTTGATCGATACCGATCCCCAGGGGTCCGTGGGTCTGTCGCTTTCGGAGCGCGCCCGCAAATGCCCAGGTTTTTATGATGCCGTGAACACAGGGGCCCCCGCCCTTCCGCTCATTCTCCAAACGCGCCTGCCCGAACTGGAATTGCTCACCGCCGGACAGACGCACAGTTTCTTCTCGGTTGCTGCGGAGGGCATTAATGCGGAGGCGGAAATCCGGCGTATTTTGAGCGAGGTCGGGCAGCGGCGCTATGACATTGTGCTCTTCGATACCCCGGCGGGGTTGGGTGGATTGACGGGGTCCATTTTACGCCACTCCAATTTTGCCCTCGTGCCCCAGCAGGCCGAACCCCTCGGACTGCGGTCCATTCCCCAGGTTCTGGAGGCACTGCGCTTCCTGCGGCGCGATGGCTCGCAAATTGAGCTGGCCGGCATTCTCCTCACCATGGTCCAGCAGGATCAACCGCAGGCCCAGGATGTGATCCGCGAACTGCGCTCGCTGCTGCCCGGCAGACTGCTCCTCGATGCCATGGTCCCGCGCGACCCGGTCTTCCTGCAAGCCAGCAGCGCGGGCGTGCCCCTGGGACTGCTGCACCGCCATCCCCCCGCTTCCGCCCATGTCTTTGACCAACTGGCCGCCGAACTGGAAGTTCGCATGCGGCTGAAATCACCGACCCCCGATACCAATGAATTCACTCGGCTCATGGATTGATCCCCAGCTCATGGCAGGCGCCGCCCAGGAACTGGCCGGGCGTGGATCGCTGGCGGACGAGTTCGCCCAGCTTCTGGCCGGACCAGGAAATCTCACCCAGCAGGCGCTGAAGCTGGAGGATTTCACGCCCGCCCCGCTGCCGCCGGAATCCGAACAGAAACGCGTCCGCAACATGCTGGAGGATGTGAAACGCCGCGCCAGTGAGTCCGGACTGCTGCGCGGTGGATCTCCCGCGGTCCCATCTACAGACTCTCAGACAACTTCCGCACCAGCCGCCTCGGTTGACCAGGAAAGCATCCTTTCCCGCCGTGGACTGCCGTTCTTCGTCCCTCCCTTTGGCCCCCTCGCTACGCGGATTCGCGCGCTTGTGGATTGGTTGAAACGCCAGGTGCAGGCCGATTCCATTTTCATCATCGACGCGCAGGGATGCCCCATGACGGACACCGAACCGGAGGCCAATCTGCTGGCTGGTGCCCTGCTCCTCTCGGATGCGGCAAGGCGCACCGCACGGCACGTCCCGGCCACGGGATCGGGCGCACTGCAGGTTGATTGCGCCGATGGCAAAAAACTTTGCGTCATCCACACGGAAACCAAATACGGCCATTTCTGTCTGGGCCTCGTCGGCGCGGACACGCTCAGCCCCAGCGCTGCGGACCGGCTCCGCCGCGCCCTGCAACGCACCGTGGAGGCGGATGGGGAAACCGGTCATGGTCGCATTGAACGCGTCTAAACCGCGGACAGGGTGCTGCTCATTTTCCCGCTGACATCGCCGCCGGGCTCTGGCATGGTAAGCCCATGAAATCCACGAACTGGAACCGCCGAACATTTATGCAAGCCACTGCCGCCACTCTCGCAGCCACCGCGACCGGTGCTGCCGCCTCCGATTTGTTCATCGCCACCAACACCTACCCTTGGGGTACTTTTTTCGGGCGCGAGAAGAAAAATTTCCCGGTCCACTCGGATGAAATGCTCGCCGCCATCGCCGCCTCAGGAATCAAGGGATACGAGGCGGCCTACAATGGCGTCGGTGAATTTGACGGCCTCGCCGAACGGCTCGCCAAGCATGGCCTGAGCGCCCGCTCGATGTACGTCAACAGCCAGTTGCACGACGACCAGTGGGAGAAAAGCATCGCATCGGTGCTCGCGCTGGCCGAGAAGGGGAAAAAGCTCGGCATCAACATCGTTGTGACCAATCCCTCACCGCTCGCCTGGGGAGGAACGGCCGTCAAAAGCGATACGCAACTGGAGACGCAGGCGAAGGCTCTGGATACCTTGGGGACCGCCCTGCGCGAGCTCGGACAAACGCTGGCCTACCACAATCATGACGCCGAACTTCGCGCCGGGGGCCGCGAATTCCACCACATGCTCACAGCCACCAAACCGGAAAATTTGCATTTCTGCCTGGATGCCCACTGGGTGTTCCGTGGATGCCAGGATTCGCAGGTGGCGCTGTTTGATGCCGTCGCGCATTACGGATCACGCATCGTCGAACTCCACGTGCGCCAGTCCACCAAGGGCATCTGGGATGAGGTCTTCAAACCCGGGGACATCGACTACCCGCGCCTGGTCAAGTGGCTGGTCGAGAACAAACTCAAGCCGCTGGTATGCCTGGAGCAATGCATCGAAGGCAACTCCCCCAACACACTCGAGGGCATCCCCGCCCACCAGCAGAGCCTTGCTTATGCGCGGGAGGTCTTCGCGGCCCTCGCCTGAGGGTAAGTGCGACTTCGCATTTAAAGGGCGGTAAATTTCACGTTCAGCGACTCATAGCCCAGGACTCGCCGGTAGCGGGTATCCTCCTCCACATGCTCAACGGCATCGAGAATCTGGATGCCGCCGATGCGTGAAATGCATTTCTGAAGCAGGGTGCGGAGAATCAAGCGGGCATGCGGGGCACCAATGCAGATATGAGCGCCGAAACCAAAGGCGATGTGCGGGTTCGGTTTGCGATCCAGCCGCACTTCATCCGGTGACTCAAACGTCGCTTCATCGCGATTGGCCGACGCCCAGCAGAGGGAAACGCGCCCCTGGGGTTTGACGGTCACGCCGAAGACGTCCGTCTCCACCGGGCAGACGCGGCCAAGATGCGTCAGCGGTGAAATCACGCGGAAAAATTCCTCGCTGGCATGCACGACGCGGGCTGGGTCGTCGCGCAGGAATTGGAGCGCCTCCGGATGCTGCCCCAGGTAGGCCAGCACGGAGGAAACGGTGTAGATAATGGTGTCACGCCCACCCGCGAAGGCCAGATTGGCAAATCCCATCATCTCCTCACGCGTGAGCGCGCGGCCGCGGAACGTCGCCCTGGTCAGGACACTGAAAAAATCGTCGCCCGGATGGGCCGTGGCGTGGTCAAGCTGCTCATGCAGATACTTTTCCAGGGCCGCGCCCTTCACCTCACCGTCGCCCTCCCGGAAGACGTGCGTCCCCCAGCTGATCCACGTTTCCGCCTCCGCCGCAGGCACGTTCAACAGAATGGCCAGCGCGCGCGATTGCAACGGCAGAGCCAGCTCCCGCACCACTTCAATCGATTCCCGCGCCAGGGCCTCGGTGAGGAAACCATCAATGAGTTCATCAATCTGCGCGATCATGGCGGGATCCTTGGCACGACGGAAGATCGGTTCGATGATGTCGCGATATTCGGTGTGCTCCGGCGGATTTGTCTCCACCGGCAACTGCCGCATCGTCCGGCAATCCTCCTCCGAAGGAATGGGCACGCGGAACGGAGCATCGGAACTAAACGTCTTCCAATCCTTCGCCGCTTTCCGCACGTCCTCATGCCGGAGAAGCATGGGAATGACCTCGCCCTGGAATTCACATTGGAAAACCGGACCGGCTTTGCGGGGCTCACGGAAGGGATCGGGGGAAGGATTCATGCAGAGGGTTTATTGGAGCCAATACCTGGATTTTTCAATGGGGGATCTTCAGACCATGCTCACTTTTTGAGACTCTGCTCAAGCAGGTTGGCCCGATCCTCCTCGCCCAGAGAGGATTGAAGCAAAGCCTGCTGACCGGCGACCGGATCGTTCGCCAGCCAACTTTGAAAAATAGCATAAAGCATTTCCCCCTGCTTCACTTTCTCTCCAATGGTAGCGGCCCAGATACAAGCGCTTTCCGGATCGCTCTCCTTGATGCTGCTGACCAGTGACTGCGTGGCGGCATCCTTGGCGGCACCCTGGGGAAGTTCCCGAATCCAGGCACTCGCGCCCACAACGTCCTCATTGCACCACTGATTGGCGATGAAGGCAAAGGCGGTGGTCTTCATCGTTTCATCGCTGAGCTGGCCGGCCCATTGGATGGCGGTCTCATTGCTGACGCTGTAGAGCGCCTGGCCCACGGTGGTGACGACGCTGCGCGCGCTGGCCAAGGCCTCCTCGCCGCCACCCTTGACCAACTCATTCAGCACACTGATGGCCGCCTCGGGATCGGCCTGCACTTTGCCATAGATCACGGTCTGCATGACATCGCGCCGGTCATTCGGTGAGGCCGACCGGGCCCAGACCAACGCAGCCTCAGGATCCGCGCTGGCCCAGGCATTAAGAATATAGGATTTACTGTTCTCACGAATTTTTCCCGGCGGAGCCTCCTGCAACTGCTGCATCGCTTCCTCAATGTTCTCATTGGCCAGAGCCCCCAGATAACGCGGCCAGGCATCGCGCTGGCATTCTGCCGGCAATTGCCCAATCAAAGCATGTGCCTTCTCAATGGAAGTCTCCATGACGCCATTAAAAACCGCCGTCCACTGGCTTTCATGCCCGCCATCTCCGGAGGACTGAATGGTTCGCACGGCGAGTTCCTGGTCCTGCCGGGCCAGATTATAAATGAGATTGCTCTGATTCATGATCTTCTGCCGGTCGGATTTTGACAGATGGTCCAGCAGCGCAAGACAGCTTTCCGGATCAGAGTAACCATGGTTGTTGAGGTAGCCCGTGACCAGGTTTTTTCTCTCGGCGGGGGCGGGGAATTTGGCGAACACTTGGTTCACTGCCGCGGGATCAGTCAGATCCATGCTCTGCCCCAGGCAGCTCAGGGCCATGCGGCGCTCATCGGGTTTTGTCAGCGAGGTGACGTAGGCCACTGCGGCCTCCGGATCATTTCCAGCCAAGGTTTGGATCAGGGAATTGAGTGCATTGGATCGTTCCTTGGTGGGAAGTTGATCCATCAGGGAAATGGCCCGCGTCGGGTCATCCTTGCCGACTTCATTGATGATGCCATTGAGGTTCCAACGCCCCGGATCGTTGGGGGGCAGTTTTAGGCAGTAATCCCACGCTTTGTCAGGGGTCGTCTGGGACCAGGTGGAAATCACCTGGGAAAGCACGGTGTTGCGTCGCGAGGGATTCGTGATGGCCTTGGCGGAAGCCAGGGCGGCCATGGGGTCCTCTTTAGACCATGCGTTATAAATACTCGTCAGCGCATTGTCCCTCGCCGCACCCTTGGGCAGGGTATTCGCCGCTTGCATCGCGGCCTGCGGGTCACGCTCACCCCATTTTGTGAACAGGGAATCGACCGCCTCAGTCATCTCCGGGGATTTGTCCGCTCCGAGGATGGCAAACGCCTTCGCAGGATCAAGGTCGGCGATGGTGGTGGCAATTTGAATTCTGGCCAAACGACGCTGGCGTTGATCGGTCAGGCTCCCAAGCAGCGACAAAGCCTGGGCGGAATCTTTCTCCGCCAGACTTGCCAGAATGGTGCCGCAAGTTTCCCCGGCCTTGCGCGGGGCCAGACTTTGCGCCCAGGCCAGAGCAGCCGATGCATCCACCCTGGCCCACCGACGCGCCACCGCCGTCAGGGTCATCTGAACCCGTAGTCGCGAATCCGGGAGCGCCGCCAGTCCAGCCGCCCAGGTCGCCAGTTGTTGCGGGCGGGCTGCCTCCAGGGTGGTTTGAAGAAATAATTTTGCGTCATCCTCGTTGGGAAAACGGCGCACTTTGGCAAGGAGGTCGTCCACGGACCCAACAAAGGCCGTGGGGGTTTCCTTCACCTCTTCACCGGTGGCAACACTTGTTCCCGAACCAACAACCGACGTTGGACCGGAGCCTGATGATCTGGCAGAGGGCAGCGGAAAACTCCGTTGGAAAAAAATTCCCAGAGCGATGCCTGCCAGCAATACTACCAATGGGCTGGATATCTTCATGGTAGTGGAGCCTGCCCAACCTTGGCCATCCTGTCAATGACAGTGACCTACTCCTCATTCACCGGCTCGACATCCACCGCCACGGTGAGCCGCTGTTTGCCAGCGCCCAGGGTGATGCCGCGCAAGGGAACAACATCGCTGAAATCCCGCCCCCAGGCGATGGTGACATGCCTCTCGGACGGGAGCAAATTGTTCGTGGGATCCGCATCGATCCAGCCATGGTTCCCACCGCAGAAAACGGAGACCCATACATGCGAAGCATCCGCACCCACGAGGCGCGCCTGGCCGGGCGGAGGCAGGGTCTCCAGGTATCCACTCACATACCGCGCAGGCAGGCCGTGGGAGCGGAGGCAGGCGATCATGATCTGAGCCAGGTCCTGGCAGACGCCCCGGCGTTTTTCAAAAGCCTCAATGATCGGCGTAGCTGCATCAGTGGCCGTAGGATCAAAAATAAAATCCTGATGCAGACGCTGATTTAAATCACACACCCCCTCCAGAACGGGTCGCCCCGCAGGAAACGATGATGCTGCATAGTCACGGAAAATCGCCGATGGAACGATGAGCGGTGATCCAAAGGCATAGGCTCCGGCCGCGGTCACAGGAGAAATCCCCGTGCCCAGCACCTCCTCGCGAATGGTTTCCCACGCTGGAGTGGCGGAGGGAAACGGTGGACAGGAGGCGCTTACCTTCACCAGACTGCGCGAGATCACTTCCAGTTCCTGGTGGGCTCCTTCGAATTCAAAATACTCCACATGGTTTCCAAAGGCATCGGTGCGAAAACTTCTCACCCAAGGCTCCGGTCGCATCACCAACCGATGCCACGGGCAGGCCTGCACCGGCAGATTCCGGGGTTCCAAGCGGGCCGTGTAGTGGCCGACGGTCACCGGGAACTCGTAGTGATAGGACGTTCGATGAAGAATCTTGTAATGCATGTCCGTGGTTCAGGCCGGGCGACGGGCCGCGTGGCTGAAATAATGCTCGGTGATGTGATTGGAAAGCGTCTCTATGTCGTCGCTGAGGTCCGTGCAGAGCCGCCCGATCGTCTCGCCCGTATGTTCCTCGGTGATCGAAAAACTTGAGAGGTTGAGGGAACTGAGTTTGGAGAGCAGCAAATCCGCCAGATTTTTTCCCATCCCCGCATGCGTCGAGCTGGCATCCTGGGGAAGCTGGCTGGTATGTCGGGCGAGGCTCAAGAGTTGAAAATTCAGCGAGCGGGGATTTGTTTCGTTGAGCATCAGCAGGTCCAGCACCGGCAGCAGCGATGGACGTGAGAAATGGAGGCGCCGGTAGGTCATGGTGCTGTCCGCAACCTCCAGCAGCGGCATGAGGATGGCCTCATCGTGCACGGCGATTCTCGCAGCCTCCTTCACGTACTCAAGCATCGCCAGCGAGCGCTCCATGCGGCGGCCAATTTCCAAAAACCGCCAGCCATGCCCCCTCGTGGTATTTTCCAACTGCATACCGCTGAAGGCGGCGAGATCGAGGATCAGGGTATCCAGCACGCCGAGGGCATTCGTAATGACGAGCGGACCCGGCGGCAGATTGGAGTCGCGTTCGAGCCGGTTGAAAAGCCTCCAGGTATCGTCCGACAACCGGTCACGGGCCGCAGCGGCATTGAAGCGCAGCAGATTGATGAGACCCGGAATACTACCCTCCCGTTTGGGATTGCTTAAAAGCTCCCGCAGATCCGCCAGCAGTGTCTCCGTTGTCTCCAATTTCATCAACTCGGCGGGCAGCAGGGTCAGTCCGGAAATCCAGTCGCGGCAAAGCGCCAGTTCGCGGGTCTGCAGTTCGGAACCTTCACCAATGAAGCGACGGAAAATCATCCGCAGCACCCGGGCTGTCTGTTCGAGTCTCTCGGCGTAGCGGCCCAGCCAGTAAAGATGGTCGGCCGCCCGGCTGGGCACGCCCCCCGGCGGCCGGGCCGGACGCAGCACGGCACCGCGGTCCTGCAGGAGACTGAACGTATCGACGGGGCCATCCGCCAGCACCCAGGTATCCTTGCTGATGGCGCCGGTCTGCATGGCGATCACCTGCTCCTGCGCATTATGGCTGACGCGGCTTAATCCGCCGGGCATCACCGATTGCACTCCATCACTCTGGGCTGAAAAAGTCCGCCAGACGATGGAACGCGGTTCCATTTTGCCATTCACCCACGTGGGGGCTGTGGAGAGCGTGAGAATTTCCTGTGCCACCCACTGGTGCGGCTCGGACCGCACTTCATCCAGCAGGGCGGCGCGGGCGGCGGCATCCAAAGATCCTGTAAATAACGTCCGGCGATTTCCTCCGGGAAACGCGCGTTTCAGGACCCATTGGTCGGGGGCATCAAGGACTCTCGCGAGATCATGCACCTGGCCGCACCAGAGGGTGGGAACGCCCTGCAGCAGAAGAGGTTCACCCAGCAAATGTTCGCAGATTCGCGGCATGAAAGCATGGAGCGCCTGGCTCTCAAGAACCCCTGAACCCATTCCATTGACCAGCACCACATTCCCCTCGCGCCATGCCTCGGTGAGACCGGGAACCCCCAGATTGCTCCGGTTGCGTTGTTCCAGTTGATCGCAACGCACATCCTCCATCCGCCGCAAAATCACATCCACCCGGCGCAGACCCTCCAGCGTCTTGAGAAACACCTGCCGGTCCCGAACCGTCAGATCGGCGCTTTCAACGAGCGGAAATCCCAGATAGCGCGCTTTGAAGGCGTGCTCGAAATACGTCGGGTCCATGGGCCCGGGCGTCAGCATGACGACGGATGCTGTCTGGCGCTTGAGCGGCGAGAGCGCCCGGATCGCCTCGCGCTCCATTTCAAAAAAACCAGCCAGCCGCTGAACACCGAGGCCTGCAAATTCTCCTGAAAGGACATCGGAACTGATGATCCGGTTTTCCAGTGAATAGCCAATCCCCGCAGGAACCTGCGTCCGGTCCGCCAATACCCTCCACGCTCCATCCGCACCTCGGATGAGGTCAAACCCAATCATGGGAGCGAACACAGTTCCTGGAACCACATTTCCCAGTCGCAGGAATCCCGGATTCGCGAAGAGCAAAGCTGGCGGCAACAGTCCGCAGGCCAGCAGGTTTTGCGGCCCGTAAAAATCTTCAAGAATCAGATTCAACAATCGCGATCTCTGGGCCACCCCCTGCGAAACGAAACTCCACTCCGCGGCGGGGATAAGCAACGGGATCACATCCAACGACCAGGGCCGACTGGTGCCCGCAGCATCGTCAAACATGTTGTAGGTAACCCCATGATCGCGAAGCAGGCGCTGCATGGACTGCTTCCGCCCTTCAAAATCCGCTGCGGTCCATTGCGAGAGGCGTGCGCCCAGATCCATCCAGTGGGGCCGGAGGCTCCCCTGGGCATCCAACATTTCATCGAATCCACTGGTCCTGGAATGATAGTCCGCGAAACATGCGGAGACCGGGGCATGTGGGTGGGAGGCCAAATTGGAGATGGGCAGAAGCGTGCTGCTTTGCATGAGGGAACCGGAGTCAGGAGGGAATCTAGAGACTCACTGCATTAGAACAACCGCAGGTCCAGCGTAAAGGGAAATTCACGATTGATTGCCGAATCCGGAGCGGGCATGCGACCCGGGGTGTGACCGCCCTTGAAGAACCGGGACAGGCGGCGGCTTTCCGCTTCATAGGCATTGATGGGGAAAGTTGCGTAGCTGAGACCTCCGGGATGTTTCACATGGTGCGTGCATCCACCCAGACTGCGGCCATTCCAACTGTCGAACAGATCGAGAACCAGCGGCGTATGCACACCAATCGTGGGATGCAGGCACCCCGGTGGCTGCCAGGCGCGATACCGGATCGCCGCCACATATTCGCCCACGGTGCCAGTCGGATGCAGCGGCACCTTGTGTCCGTTGCAGGCGAGGATGTGCCGGGAATCCACCAGTCCGCGAACCTTGATTTGAAGGCGTTCCAGCGAACTATCCACATAGCGCACTGCCCCCCCTGCGCCACCCTCCTCCCCCAGCACATGCCAGGGTTCGAGGGCATTTCGAAGTTCCACTGACACCCCACGGTGCACCATGCTGCCAATGGCTGGAAAGCGGAATTCAAAATGCGGCGCAAACCAATCGGGAGGCATCTCCCATCCAGCCTGCGTCATGTCTTGCAGCACATCCGTAAAATCCTCCCAGACAAAATGCGGCAGCAGGAACCGGTCGTGCAGTTCGGTTCCCCAGCGCACGAGCGGCTTGTGGTAGGGTTCCTTCCAGAACTTCGCGATCGCAGCCCGCAGCAGGAGATGCTGTGCCAGACTCATTTCGGCATGCGGTGGCATTTCGAAGGAACGCAACTCCACCAAACCCAGACGACCGGTGCTGCTGTCGGGCGAGAAAAGCTTGTCGATACTGAATTCCGTGCGGTGCGTATTTCCGGTCACATCCGCCAGCAGGTGGCGGAAAACGCGATCCACCAGCCACGGCGGCACGTTTCCAAAATCCGGAATCTGCTGGAAGGCGATTTCCAATTCGTAAAGTGCGTCGTTGCGGGCCTCGTCCACGCGCGGATGCTGGCTGGTCGGCCCAATGAAGAGACCGCTGAAGAGATATGAAAGCGATGGATGGTTATGCCAATAGGCCAGCAGCGATCTCAGCAGGTCCGGACGCCGCAGGATCGGTGAATCCGCCGGGGTGCTGCCTCCCATGACAATGTGATTGCCTCCGCCAGTGCCGGTATGCCGGCCATCGACCATGAATTTCTCAGTGCCAAGCCGTGTCAGGCGTGCTTCCTCATAGACGGTCCTGGTGTTGGTGACCACTTCATCCCAGGTCGATGCCGGTTGAAGATTCACCTCGATCACACCAGGGTCCGGTGTGATTTTAAACACCTGGATTCTTGGATCATAGGGCGGAGGAGTGCCTTCAAGAATTACCGGCATGCCCAGCATTTCCGCCGTGTTCTCAATGGCCGTGACGAGCTCCAGATAATCCTCCGTTTCCTCCACCGGAGGCATGAAGATATGCAGTCGGCCATCGCGTGGTTCAAAACACAACGCTGTGCGAATGACCCAGGAGGCGGATTCACCTTGGCCGGGTTGAGTGGTGGCTGAAATGCCGGCGGTTGAAACCCCGGAACCAGCAGGAGTCGAAAGTGCGGATTTGCCAACCACTCCGCCAGGCTCACCCAGCAAATTCAGCGGATTTTTCCCCACCCCAGGCTTGCGAATGAATGCCTGGCTGAGTGCTGACCTCGATGGCAGCGCACCGTTGTTCTCCATGGGATCGGGCGGGTGAATCCATGGGAAGTCCTTTTCCGCCACCCATGGGAGCGAATCCAGCGGCAGCCGGTATCCCATGGGGGAATCTCCCGGAATGAGGTAAAGAGTCTCATCCCTTAAAAACCACGGACCACTTTCCCACCCAGCCGAATCGGATTTTCTCAGCGGCATGACGTATCCGACTTTTTGGGACAGTCCTCCCTCGAAGATTTTCGCCAGGCGAGCACGCTCCTCAGGATTGCTCAGATTCGATTTCAAGGGATCCACATTTCCGGGCAACCGGCGTTCCTTCCAGAGGTAGTAGTAAATGTCCTCATAGCCAGGCATCAGCCAGCGGTCCTCCACACCGAGCATGGCCGCGAGCGTCTGGGCAAAAGTCCGGGCATCCTCTGCCTTGTGGCCATAGTCTTTGGTTTCGTTTGCGACCAGTTTGTGATCCTTCCAGACGGGGACGCCATCCTTGCGCCAGTAACATCCCAGCGCCCACCGGGGTAGTGATTCACCCGGATACCATTTTCCCTGTCCAAAAAACAACAGCCCGCCAGGGGCAAATTTGTCCTTGAGTCGATGCAGCAGCTCCCCGGACAGCAATCGCTTTGTGGGACCCATCGCCGTGAGATTCCATTCCTCCCCATCCATGTCATCAATGCTCACAAATGTCGGCTCGCCTCCCATCGTGAGCCGGACATCACCGGCTTCCAGCGCCTGGTCGATCTTTTTGCCCAACGCATCCATCTTTCGCCACTGCTCATCCGTGTAGGGTTTCGTGACTCTCGGCGATTCAAAAATCCGCTGCACGGACATTTCATGGGTGAATTCAACCTCGCAAGGCTCCACCAGACCTGAGACCGGAGCCGCGCTCTGCGGATCAGGCGTGGCCGCCAGCGGTAAATGCCCCTCACCCGCGAGCAGACCGGAAGTGGGATCCAGCCCGATCCACCCGGCTCCAGGCAAATAGACTTCACACCAGGCATGAAGATCGGTGAAATCCACCTCCGATCCCGACGGCCCATCCAGCGATTTCACATCCGGCTTCAGTTGCAGCAGGTAGCCACTGACAAATCGCGAGGCCAGTCCGAAATGCCGAAGCATCTGGCACATCAACCATGCTGAATCCCGGCACGACCCGCTGCCCAGCGTCAGCGTCTCTTCGGGAGTCTGCACGCCCGGCTCCATCCGCACCAGATAACGAATGTCCTTCCAGAGGCGCTGATTGATCGCCACGAGAAAATCAATCGTGCGCAACTTCGTATCCCTCGGTTCGGGCGGCAGAGCTTCCGCCTCCGGCAACACCCCATGCTTGTGAACGTCCTCGGCGACCTCCGCATGGGGCACGAGCGGCTTCTCACGCTGGGTGACCGTCCCTAGGATTTCCTCGCGCATCCGCCTCACCAACTCCGTCACTTTGGGGCTCGAGGGAAGCTTGTTCAGGAAGGGCTCCAACTCATGACTCAGCGCAGGATCGTAGGCGAAGGGGAAATGCTCTGCATCGGGCTCCAGGAAGAAATCAAAAGGATTGTAAACCGCCATCTCGGCCACCAAGTCGACGGTCACGGAAAATTTGCGCGTCTTTTCCTCGAACACCAGCCTCGCCAGATAGTTCGACTGGGGATCCTGCTGCCAGTTGATGAAATGTTCCCCCGGTTCGACCTTGAGCGAATAGCTCAGAATATTTGTCCGACAATGGGGAGCCGGCCGCAGGCGGATCACCTGGGGCCCCAGGGAAATGGGCCGATCGTAGGCGTAGGAAGTGACATGACGGAGAGCTACATGAATGGACATTTTGAGAGAGGGAGAGTGACCGAGAATTAAGAGCACAGATCGTGCCAAATCCCGCCGGGCTATTTCCCCTGGCTGCCACCTCCTTCCGCCCAATCACATTCAAAACCGGCAAATCAGGTTGCCTGCCGCCATCGCTTTGTCGGCAAACTGATGCCGTTCGTAAAGCGGAAATGGCTCGTGTAGACCTGCGCAATGTCCCAGCATTCGCCGCCGGATTTCGTGAGTCCCGAACGGGGTCCCTGATCAGAAAAGGTGGCGTTGGTGCGACGGGTCAGCACCTCAGCCATGAACTGTCCCCACCGCGCGGATTTGATGTTAAATGGAATGTTCGGCTTCATATCGGGAAGGGTCTCCTGGGACTTCGCCTTTTTCCCAACGAAGGAGGACATGTGGCGGGCGGGCTTCACCGGTTGCTCCGCCGACCACGAGGTCGTTCATAACGATCGTGGCGGGCTCTGGAACGGGGTATTCGGCGTCATGGAGTTGAAAGGTGAACATGAGACTGGAATCCGGCATCCGTTTACCACCCTCATTTTCCCACCGGTCCGTCATTGGATTGAACATGGTCGGGGACGGCTGAAAATTAGACAGCGAGCGCGGCAGGAGCGGTCATCGCACCAGGCCGGAAATAGCTCCGGACCTTGGTCATGATCTGCCGGGGATTCATGTCGTATCCGGCCTCAACATTGACTTTGCGGTCGCTGGGTTCACGCTCCTGCAGGCGGCATTGCAACTCGGCTTTTGCTTCATCGGGCCCGAAGATGAGAACCGAAGTGGCCTGGCGAATCTGTGCGATCACCCGGTTGTAATACTGATCCTTGACCCGGAACGACTTGCGCGACGGTTTCGTCGCAGCGTGACTCAATATTTCACTCACCTCCTCCTGGGCATCCGAGGCCACAATGATGGTGGCTTTCTGCCAGTCAATCCATAATCCAATTTCTGTTTTCATGATGACAGTCTGTCACCACGATTACGCTGCGGCTATGGGGTGTTCCCCCCAGATGCTCCTGCAGGAGAATTCGGAGCCGCGCCTTCTGAAAACTCCAGCGCAATGTCCAAAGTTTGCAGAAATTCCGCCACCTTGATCGGCTTCGTCAAATAGCGGAAAAAACCGGCAGCCAGACCTTTTTCGATGTCCCGCGGCATGGCGTTGGCGCTGAGTGCCACGATGGGGATGTTGCGTGTGTTTTTATCCAGTCGCAGGATTTTCATGGCCTCAATGCCATTGATTCCGGGGAGGTTGATGTCCATGAGAATGACGTCGGGCAAATGAACCCTGGCCAGATTAATGCCGTCCGTGCCGTTCTGGGCGGAGAGCAGCCGCATGTCCGGTCGTCGCGCAATCAGCTGTTCGATCAGTTTCAAATTCGCCGGATTGTCCTCCACATAAAGGAGCAGACGGGAACGCACTCCCGCCCGCGACGGCTTACCCTCCACCTCTGCAAGAGCCGCCGCGATGTAACTCGCATGCGGATCCGCTTCCGACTGGAGATCAATCCAGAAATGACTGCCCACCTGCACCGTGCTGTCCACTCCGATGCGACCCCGCATGAGTTCCACGAGCCGCTTACTGACCACCAGTCCGATGCCGGTGCCTTCCTCCCCTCCCGCCTCCTGACCCAGACGATTGAACGGTTGAAACAATTGCGTCAAATTTTGCGGTGTCAGGCCCATGCCTGAGTCCCGCACACTGATGCGAATGAACCCGGCCTCGCCCGGGCTGCAACTCAGGGAAACCGAACCACCCGGCTGATTGTATTTGATCGCATTCGACAGCAGATTGATGAGGACCTGTTTCACACGGGTGTGATCGGCTTTGATATAGCAGGGTCCTTCAAATTTCGGAAATGACATGCTGATCCCCCGCTTCTGCCCCTGCGGCTCGATCATCGCCTGGCATTCCTGAATGACCTCCGGAAGCGAGACCGCCTCCAGCGATAGCGCCAGTCGCCCGGACTCGATGACCGCCAAATCCAGAATCTCATTGATGAGTTCCAGCAGATACCAACCCGCATGCAGGATCTGGTCGATGCTCCCCTTTTGCGCCAGGCTGGGAGGGGGAACATCCGAATCCATGAGCTGTGCGAACCCAAGGATGGCATTGAGCGGGGAGCGCAATTCGTGACTCATGCTGGAGAGAAAATCGGATTTGGCCAGATTCGCCTTCTCCGCGATCGCCTTGGCCGTCTCCAACTCCAGGGTCTGCTCAAGCAGCACTTTGTCCCATCGCTTCCTTTCAGTCACATCCCTGGCTGCGGCAAACACACCCTGGAGCACGCCTTCACGATTGTAAAAATTGGTCGCGTTATACGACACATCCGTTTCCCTGCCATCACTGGCGCGGGCGGTTAATTCGTAGTCGTTTACCTTGCTCTCGCTCAGCACCAGGTTGATCCCGGCCTCAGCCCGCTCGGGATCGGTGAAATAATTTTTGAAAGCCGCGCCGATCAGTTCCTCGCGGGAACATCCTGTGAGGGTCTCCATCTGATTGTTTACATCCGTGATGAGCCCGGCGGGATCTGTTGTCATCAGGGCATCGATGTTCGACTCAATCAATGAGCGGGTGTAGAATTGCTGATCCCGGAGAGCCTGCTGCGCAGCGTAATCCCCCGTCACGTCCCGGAAAACCAGCACCGCGCCAATCACCTGGCTGTCGCGATCACGAATCGGCGAGCAACTGTCCGCAATATCACATTCACTGCCATGACGGGAGATCAGGACCGTATGGTTGGCCACCCCCTGAATATGCCCCTTGGCCAGAGTCTCCAACACGGGAATGACCGCTGGCATCCGTGTTTCCTTGTTAATGATATTGAAAATTTCGCCCACCATCCTCCCCTTGGCTTCATTCTGGCTCCACCCGGTGAGTTCCTCCGCCAGTGGATTGAGCAGTGTCACCCGGGCGTCAGCATCCGTGGCAATGACCCCATCACCAATGGAGTTCAACGTGACCGCCAGTTTTTCCTCACTGATCTGCAGGGTAAGAATCGCCTGCATCAACTGGCGATTTGTCTCCTCCTGGATTTCCAAAAGCTGCTGACGCTCGGCCTCAACCTGTTTGCGCGCCGTGTTGTCTGTGCCGATCAGCAGGTATCCAATGATGAGATCCTCGGCATCCCGAAGGGCAGTGACAGAAACCACGGCTGGAAGCCGACTTCCGTCCTTCCGAATGTAGGTAAGTTCATAAATGTCTTCAATTCCCCTTGATGCTTTAAACACCAACGCTTCAAAACCCGGGGCAATCGTTGTTCGCAACTCAATGCTGAGTGCTGCGGCCCGGGCAACAACCTCCTGCGGATCCGAAATTTCCGCGGGAGTGATTTTGTTCAGCACCTCGGACGCAGTGTATCCCAGCATGCATTCCGCACCAACATTGAAGAACTGGATTACCCCCTTTTCATCCGTGGCAATGCTGGAGAAGTTGGCACTGTTGAGAATGGCATTTTGCAGGGCTCCGGTGATCAGGAGTCCTTCATTGCGCTGGACCTCCGAATTCGCACCCGGGGACACCGTGTCACCAGGCATTGAATGAGCAGGATCGCCGCGTGAACTGATGGGTGTGGGAGTAATCATGATGGGGATTGAATCGATGGACGGGTTCGAGTGAACTGATTGTGAATACTGCAAGGAAATGGAATTCAGCAGAGGAGCCCCCGCTGCCATGGACCGGATTGGCGCTACTCCAAAATAGTAACCTGAATGCTGCTTTCAATTACGCCGGCGGCGATGGCGTAGCGGGTGAGACTGGCGGTGTCGTGGAGATTGAGTTTCTCCATCAACCTTTGCCGGTGCTTTTCCACAGTCTTGATGCTGATGTTAAGCAAATCAGCGGTTTCCTTATTTGCCTTGCCTTCCGCCACCAACTGAAGCACCTCCATCTCACGGGATGTCAGCACGGCCGCTCGCCCGGTGGGGAGTTCCCCCTGGGCTTGCGCCTTGCGCTGATGGTGAAAACGACGTTGCGAAATACTCGGACTGTAAAAGGACCTGCCCTGATGCACCTCCCGAATCGCAGCAGGCAGAACACTGGCGGCAGTTTGCTTGATCAGGTAACCCGACGCCCCCAGCGCCATGACCTTCTCAACGTAGGCATCATCTCCATGGGCAGAAAGGATCAGGATCTTGGTGGCTGGCGCTGCATGCAGGATCTGGCGGGTCGCTTCAAGGCCGTTTAATTGGGGCATCGCAATGTCCATCACGACGACATCCGGATGCATTTTCAGGGTCAGAGCCACCGCCTGCCGACCATTCTCCGCTTCTCCGATCACTAAAAGATCAGGCTCCAGCTTCAGGAGCGAACACAATCCCTCGCGGACAATGCTGTGGTCTTCAGCCAATAATATTTTGATGCGATTCATGAATTCTTATGGGTGGGTCATCCGGATTGAGGAACGTTTTGCCCTGGTGGACCGCGCGGATCGCCATTGGCAGGAGATGGGTTGCAGACTGCTTGATCACATAGCCCACGGCACCCAAAGCCAGGGCATATTCGATATATTCATCCTCGTTATGGGCCGAAAGCATTAGAATCTTGGTGGAAGCGGTGCTCTTGAGGATTTGACGGGTGGCCTCCAGTCCATTGAGCGTAAGCGTTTGACGCGCCCCCATGCCATGTTGCGCCGACTTCAAGCCTCTTAATTTTCTGACCGGAGCCTTCAGGCGGATTTTTCGGCGGGGCCGGCGGCGCTCTCCTGCGTGGCCGCGGCGTAGGCGGCGGGGGTGAGGGTGTGCACG
>CALQSQ010000106.1 GCA_943333275.1 Akkermansia muciniphila | reverse complement strand
ATCGAGCAGACTGCTGTCGATCCCCCGCACGAGGCCCGCCAGCCAGTTTTCGATCTCCTGCACATCCTCGTTCTTGAACTGGGGAGGAACCGTTTGGGCCAGCACCTTGTAGACGCTGGCCAGATGCCGCAGCAGCACACCCTCGGTCCGCTCAAGATCGTAAAGATGAATGTATCCGTGGAAATCGACAAAGTTCTCCACCATTTCCCGCACGATGCTCTTGGGCCGGATATTCTCCGTGCCCACCCACGGATGCGCCGCAGCAAAGGCATTGAAGGTGTTGTAAATGAAATCGCGCTGGGGCTTGGGATATTCCAACTCTTCCAGCTTCGCCATCCGCTCCTCGTATTCCATACCCTCCTGTTTCCACGCGTTGATACTCTCCGTCTTGAGGGCATCCAACTGGCGGCGGAGGATGATGTCGGGGTTTTCCAGGATGGATTCGATCAGTGTAATGACATCCAGCGGATAGGTCGCGGATCCCTGATCCAGCATCGCCAGGGTATCGATGAGATACAACGCCAGCGTGTGATTCAGCGAGAAATCCTCCTGCAAGTCGCCATTCACCTTCAGTTTGCTCACACTGCCTTCCGGCAAAATTTCAATGATCCCGCGCTCATGCAGGGACCGAAACAATTGCCACGCCCGCTTGCGATGCTTCGCCCGCACGCCCGCCGGTTCATGACAATCGCGCAGCAGTTGCCGCATCGCCGCGCAGCCATCGCCCGGCCTTCCCAGCACCTGCAGCAGCATGCCATGCGTGACTTGAAATCTGGAGACGAGCTGCTCGGGTGATGCAGCGCGCAGTTTCTGAAAGGTCTCGGCTGACCAGCTGACAAATTTCTCGGGCGGCTTGCGTTTCACCAGCTTCTTCATTTTCTTGGGATCCCCCGCCGCCTTCGCTTCCTGCCGGGCGTTTTCGATCACATGTTCCGGGGCCATGCTCACTACATACCCGATGTCATCGAACCCCTTCCGACCCGCGCGACCCGTGATCTGATGGAAATCCCGGGCCGTCAGCGTGCCCGTTTTCGTCCCGCTGTATTTCGTCAGGCGCGTCAGCAAAACGGTGCGGATCGGCACATTCACCCCCACCCCCAGCGTATCGGTTCCGCAGATGATTTTTAACAACCCCCGCTGCGCCAGGCTTTCCACCAGCACCCGATACTTCGGCAGCAGCCCCGCATGGTGCAGCCCAATGCCATGCCGCAGCAGCTTCTTGATCTCCTTGCCATAAGGGCTGGAAAATTTCACGCCCACCAGCGTCTCCGCCAGCGCCGCCTTTTCCGCTGGGGTGCAGTAGTTTACACACATCAATTCCTGTGCCGTCTCCGCCGCTTCATTTTGCGTAAAATGCACGACATAAACCGGGGCCTTTTTTGAAAGAACCAACTCCTCCACCGTCGCCCCGAGCGCCACGTCCTCAACATAGGAAAACTCCAGTGGCACCGGACGCACCGCCGATGCCACCACCACCGTCGGAACTCCTGTCAGCCGCGTCAGTTCCTGCTCGAACAGCGTGGTTGCGCCCAGCGTGGCCGACATGAGCAGAAATTGTGAGCGCGCCATCGTCAGCAGCGGCACCTGCCATGCCACCCCGCGCGAGACATCGCCGTAGTAATGGAATTCATCCATGATCACCTGTCCAAAGGGGGCCGCGGCGCCTTCGGCCAGCGCAATGTTCGCCAGTATCTCCGCCGTGCAGCAGAGAATGGGGGCGTCCCGGTTGACCGTCGCATCCCCCGTCGCCATCCCCACCTGGTCCGGTCCGAAATCCCGGCAGAGCGCCAGAAATTTCTCGTTCACCAACGCCTTGATCGGACAGGTGTAAACACTCCGCTGCCGCCGCGCCATGCTCATGAAATGCAGCGCCGTCGCCACCAGCGATTTCCCGGAACCCGTCGGCGTGTTTAAAATGACATGCCTTCCCTCAAACAATTCCAAAATCGCCTCCTCCTGCGCCGGATACAACTCCAACCCCTGCTCCAGCACATAATCCAGAAAACGGTCCAGGAACTCCCCTCCCGAACAATCGGCAGACGAAGGCAAACGGCGCAACAACGGGGGATCAGGCATCACACCCGTCAATGGCCCCCGATTCACCCCCATGACAAGAGAAATCCCATTTTTGACGAAGCGGCCGAGGTCACGAGACCCAGCCAGTGAAGGTCTCGTGATCTCGCCCTCTACCCACGTTTTTGCTTCCAATTTCCCGAACCATGCAGGACCATTGGATTCCTGATCGCTCACGGCCTCACCATGCATTTCCCATGAAACAATCCCTCCTCCTCATCCTCACGGCCCTGCTCTGTCAAAGCCACAGCCAGACACCGCCAGCCAGGACCACCGTGTCTTACGGAGACCACGCCCGCCAGGTGCTGGATATCTACTCCCCGTCCAAGGCCAAGAATCTCCCGGTCGTCTTCTGGATTCACGGGGGTGGCTGGGAATCGGGCGATAAGGGTGATGTGGCACTGAAGCCGCAATGGTTCATGGACAGGGGATGTGTTTTTGTTTCAACCAACTATCGCCTCCTGCCGGAAGTGGACATGGGCACTCTGATTGGTGACGTGGCAAAATCGTTTTCCTGGGTGTGGCAACACATTGCCGAGCATGGCGGAAACCCCAATCGGGTTCTGGTCGGCGGGCATTCGGCAGGCGCGCAACTTGCGGCGATTCTTTGCACCGATCAGCGTTACTTGAAAGCTGAAGGCGTCCCCATTGAGGTGCTCAAGGGCTGCATTCCGGTAGATGGCGATACGTATGACATTCCCGCGATGATCGAAACCGCCGAGACGCGACTGCGCGTTCATGGATTCCCGCCGCCGAAGAACGGGCATCGGATCAAATTTGGTCTTGCGCCGGAGAATCACAAGAATTTCTCCCCGGTCACCCACATCGCCAAGGACAAGGGCATCCCGTCTTTCCTCATTCTCCATGTGGCGGACCATCCGGATACGAGCATCCAAGCCCAGCGGCTGGAGGAAGTCTTAAAAGCCGCCGATATCACGGCGACCCGTTTCGGTGCCGCCAATACTAATCACAGCAAGCTCAACGACAATCTGGGTTTGCCCGACGATCCCGCCACCGCCGCACTGGCCAAATTCGTCGATGCCCTCAAAAAATAATCTGCACCCCACCCGCGTGTAGAGGACGAGGTCACGAGGCCCTCACCCGCCCCGGTCTCTTGACCTCGCTCTCTATCCCGTTTGCAGCTACGGGAGATATTTGCGGGCTTTAAGCCAGTTTTCCAAATCAACCAGCGTCTGATCACGATCCACATCGTGGAGGATGAGGTGGTAGCTGTTGGGGAGGAAGATTTTGGATTTATCCCCGGAGGCTATCTTGGCATAGAATGATTCGATTTGTTCACGGCTGCTGAAAATATCATTGGGGGTGTAAAGCAGGAGTAAAGGCGCGCGAACCCGCAGTGCGGTGGCTTCGCTGCGGCGCACCATTTTATCGATGGCGCGGAAGAGTCGGAGGCTGAAGAACTCCACATAATGTGGCGTCTTCTCCATTTGCTGCTTGTGGGTGGAATAGCCCGTCACCTTGACCTCCCGGTCGCCAAGGCTCTCAAGACTGATACGCTTGCCGGGGAGAATGGCGACGAGAGTGCGAATGAGACAGTATTTCCAAGCAGGAAGTTCCTGACGAAATCCAATCACAGGCGAGGAGAGCACGATTCCGGAAACCAGCGGCGATCCATCCGGCAGGGCGGCCACCGCGTTGATGACGATGAGCGAACCGAGGCTTTCACCATACCAAATGATGGGAAGCTTGGGGTGGTGCTCGTGCACAAGTTGCGTGAAGGACAGAAGATCGCTCACCCACAATTCCCCCCTGGCGATGTTCCCGCGCTCTTTCTTATTGGGATCATTGCCCATTCCACGAAGCTGCAGTCCGTAAACGATGATTTCCTTTTTGGGAAACCGCTCCCCGACCGGCCAGAAATCACTGGCGGCGCCGCTCAGGCCGTGCACGCAAATGATCACCGCTTTCGGCGGCGGTGCCTCTGCTGCCCAACGCGCGTAGGGCATGGACTTGCCATCGCTTGCGGTGAATTCGGTGGCGGTGAGGGCGGGGGGGACGGTTTTCACATGGGCGCATTGGCACAGGAATCCGGCCACTGCCAGCAGAAGAATCAGGCGGAATGACGGGAGCATCAGGGATTGATGAAACGGATGACGACGCGGCGGTTGATGGCCTGGGCGTTCTGGTCCCCATTGGGGTTGGCAATCGGTTGTTTCTCGCCGTAGCCAATCGTCTCAATGCGATCACCATTTACCCGCAGGGAATTCACGACGAAATTCTTCACCGACTCCGCACGCATCAGGCTGAGGCGGTCATTGTAGGCATCGTCGCCCGTTGTATCGGTATGCCCTTCGACGATGATCTTGGACTTCGTCCATGTCTGGATGAGGTAGCCCAGGTTCATGAGGGACAATTTCGCGGACTCCTTGATGTCGGCGGAATTGTAATCAAAAAGCAGGTCGGAGGGCATCATGGCCTTCAAGTCGCCAGTCACGGGCGTCTTGATGTTCATGAGATCATCGATCGTGGAAAACCCCAGCCCCCGCAGTCCGTCGTCGCCTTTTTTGCGGGCGGCAGCGAGATCGCTTTTCATGTTGGTGTCGCCGGTCGGTGCCTTTTCCTGGATGCTGATTTTCACCTGATCATCGTTGGCCTTGGCGGTCTTGAGAAGTTCGCTCGTGCTGGCAGCTTTGATTTTTTCATTGATGCCCCCGGCGATGGCAGTATCCACCGCGCTGATAACGTCCACGTCCTTGCCCACATCCCCCTGGGCCGCCGCCGACATCTGGATGTTTTTCGGAATCTCTGTTTCCGGACTGAAAGTGATGTCACCCTTCAAATGCTCCACGATCTGATCCACCGGAGGCAGTTCCGTGTCCATTTCCTTCTCCATCTTCTGATCGGTAATTTCGGGGGCAGCGGCGAGCGTCTGTTCCAGCATTTTGGGGTCGAGTTGAATCTGGTCCTCAAAGCGGGTATCCTCCGCGGCAGCGGTTTCATCGGCCACTGGCGCGCCGGCCATGCGCAGGTCACCCAGAACGTAAAAAAGCCCCAGGTGGATGACGGAACTCGTCAGCACCGCCAGCATGATCCACCAGCGCAGGTTCCACGCAGTCTGGCCCACCACCGGTGAGAGCGAGGGGCGGCCAACGGATTGTTCCCAGGAGTAGGCGGGGGCGGGCATGGTGGTGGATACGGGGTGATCGGGACGACTTTACATGCATCCAGCGCCGCGTGATAGGAAATTTTCCCAAGGAAATGCGGATAAATTTTTTTCGACAAGCCAACGCGCCCCCTCTATAAATCGCCTCCTACTCACCCCAGATTTCTCTTTTCACCCAAATTACCCAGCACAACATGAGCCGAAAAATACGTTACGGAATGGTCGGAGGAGGCCGCGGAGCCTTCATTGGAGGCGTTCACCGCATCGCCGCCGCCATGGACCAGCAGATCGAACTCGTATGCGGAGCCTTCTCCTCCGATCCTGAGAAATCCAAGGCCTCCGGGGCCGACTTGTTCCTGCCCGCCAACCGCTGTTACGGGACCTTTGAGGAAATGATCAAGGCGGAGAAAGCCCTCCCCGCCGACCAGCGCATGGACTTCATCAGCATCGTGACCCCCAATCACATGCATTTCCCCCCCGCCAAAATGGCCCTGGAAAATGGCTTTCACGTCCTCAGCGACAAACCCGCCACCTTCAATCTGGTCGAATCCAAGGAACTCGTTTCCATCATCAAGAAATCCGGACTCCTCTACGGACTGACCCACAACTACACCGGTTACCCGCTGGTGAAACAAGCCCGCGAAATGGTTGCCAGTGGCAAACTGGGCAAGATTCGCAAAGTTGTGGTGGAATATCCCCAGGGCTGGCTCGCCACCAATCTTGAAGCCAGCGGCCAGAAGCAGGCCGGATGGCGCACCGACCCCAAACAATCCGGCGCCGGAGGCTGCGTGGGTGACATTGGAACGCATGCTGAAAATCTCGCTGAATACATCACCGGACTCCACATCAAGGAGCTCGCCGCGGACATCACGAGTTTCGTCGAGGGACGACAGTTGGATGACGACGTGAATGTCCTGCTGCGATTCGACAACGGTGCCAAGGGTGTGCTCCACAGCTCCCAAATTTCCGTGGGCGAGGAGAACAATCTCAACATTCGCGTCTATGGGGAAATAGGCAGCCTGGAGTGGCACCAGAAGGAGCCCAATACGATGCTCGTGAAATGGATGGATCAGCCCATGCAAGTGTTCCGCACCGCCAACGGCTACCTCTGTCCCGCCGCCCTCGCCGCCGGTCGCACTCCCCCAGCCCACCCCGAGGGTTATCTGGAGGCATTTGCCAACATTTATAAAAACTTCGCCCAGCACATCTGCTGCCTCCTCACCAACACCACCCCCGATGCCCTCGTCACGGATTACCCCAAGATTCAGGACGGCGTGCGCGGCATGGCCTTCATCGAAGCCGTGGTCGCCTCCAGCAAAGCCAATGCCGCCTGGACGAAATTGGATTGTTGAGTGAGTGGGAGAATCAGAGAGTTGAAAAATTAGGCTCTCCGTTCCCATTCCTCCCATTCCCCTTACTGTCTTACTGTCTTACTGTCCTATTCTCTCATTAACTCAACACCTCAACCACCATGTCAAACATCAAATTCGGTTCGGAAGTCTACACCTGGTTCATGCAGGAAACCGGCAAGGGCTATGACAACAAGCTCGGCCACATGATTGAAGTCGCCGCACAAAGCGGTTTCACCGGCATCGAGCCCATGGTCCTGCAAATCGCGGATCAGCTGGGGCTCTGCAAATATTGGATGGGTGATTTTGGCGATCCTTCCAAGCTCAAGGAAGCCCTGGCCGCCAACAAAATCGAACTCTGCGGACTGGCCCTCATCTGCTCCTGGGATGGCGAAACCGAAACCGCCGCCGAGCGCGAGTGCGCCGACTGGACCATGAACCTCCTCAAGCATTTCCCCGGATCCATGCTCGGAACGGTGACCCTGCCCAGTGGTCGGAAAAACGACTTGCAACGCCGCCGGCTCAACGTGGCCCGCAACATCAATGCCGTCTCCCAGCGCGCCGCCGACCTCGGCATCAAATGCTCCTACCACCCGAACAGCCCGCCAGCTTCCATCGTGCGCACGCAGGAGGACTACGATGTGGTGCTCAGCAGTCTGAATCCCGCCGTGACCGGCTGGACCCCGGATGTTGGTCACATCATTCGCGGTGGCATGGATGTCATCGCCACGCTCAACAAATGGGCGCACCTAGTGAACCACATTCACTACAAGGATTTCAGCGGCAATGGCCCCGAACCATGGGCGCAAATGGGCACCGGCAAACTCGACTTCCACAAGATCACCGAATGGCTCACCGCCCGCAATTACAAGGGCTGGATCGTGTGCGAGGATGAATGCCACGACGCCATCGGCAACCCTGACGGCGTGACCCGCCAGAACGGCGAGTGGTGCAAGGAAAACCTGGCTCCGCTGGTCTAGCGCGGAATCGGATTTGATCCCCGCACCGGAAATTCGCTCCATTCGAGCAGGCTTTTTTGTGGACTGGTCTCGTGGTGACTGCCAATCGGCAATTTCCGCCTAACCATTCCCGCATGAATCCCATCGTCGCCGGCGTCATTCGGGCCGTCCGATCGCCTTCGTGATCTGGGGCAAGCTCCCATCGCGGCATCCCAAGACCCCGCTGGACCCCGTGGAGGAGGCGAAAGCCCTCCGCGACCGCGCGATCGGTATGATCGTCGGAATGCTGGGCGGGGACATCGCGACGGCCGCTCAGGTCCGCTATGCGGTGGAGCGATTGGAGGCTCAGACGGGCAGGATCGCCACGCCCCACGACGTGGGAATCGCCGCTGGAATGGTCACCCGGTCACAGTCGTAAACTTTCAGCCAACCCCAACCTCAGTCAGAACGGGCTATTTGCCCTTGGCTTTGGTCGGCGGCTTGACCGCGGGCTTGACTGGCGGCTTAACCGCTTCGGGAGTTACTGCCGGTTCGGGTGCAGCCGGCGCACTGCCGGATGCCGGGGCATCCGCATCCGTGGCCTTGGCCAATGGCGTGATCTTGGGGGTCTGTTCATTCAGCCCGACCATCCATTTGTCACCAACCTTGATCAGGGAAATGATTTCCAGACTTTCGACCGTGACCTTGTCGTTGTTGTGCTTGGTGCGGACGAGCACATGCACCAGTGAATCCGTTTCCGCGGCCACACTGAGGATGCGGAGTTTCATGGAATCGCGCACCTTTTTGAGCACCGTCGCATCCGCAGGACTGCGGTCCTTGAGAAGTTTATGGTAGGCGATGTAAAAGTCCGCTCCGCTAAGCTTGCCCACATCCTCGATCTGTTTGACCTTAAATTTTTCAACCACCATTTTTTCCTCATCCAGCGTGGCGGTGCCCTTGACGCGTTTGACGTAATCATCACGGAGGTCCTCAAGCGACTTGGTTTCGACGATCTTGGAGGACGACTCCCAATCCTGGGAGAGCATGCATTTGAGATACTCATTCACCACCTTGACGGCGGGATGGTTTTCATTGGCAGCCGCAGCCTCCTGGGACCGGACGGGCATGGGGAGGGAGCAACCAAGCAGACAGGCTGCGAACAGCAGTGGACGAAGAGTGGTCATGGGTGAGATTGGGGAAGGAAATTAGAGGGAGTCAATGAGCGATCGCAGCGCACGACCGTAACGCAGGTAAACGTCGTATTGTTCCGCAGCTTTGGACTCGGGGTCGAGGGAAATCTGCCCAGTTTGTGCGTGAAATACCACGGCCATGTGGGGTTCAATACTGACAAATCCATCGTATCCGGATCGTTTCACATCTGCCATGATTCTGCGGACCTGGCCGTCGCCTTCACCGGGCAGCAGATAGTCGCAGTCCTGCTTCGCGGGGATCCAGACACCGTCCTTGATGTGGATGTGGCTGATGGCTGGTTTGACCGCCTGGTAGAAATCCCACGCGTCCTGCCGATGCCCGGGATTGGAGCGATCCTCATTAAATACGGGATTGCCGGTATCGAACACCCATCGCAAGCCGGGCACATTTTCCAACGTCTCCAGCGCATGGGCAATCGACAGCCCACCGTAGTTCATGCAGTTCTCGTGAACCATGGTGATCCCGGCATCCTGAAAACGCGCGTTTAGTTCGCGAAGCCGGCGGAAACGCTCCGCGGCAAATTGGTCCGCAGCATCGGTGCCATCTGGATTTTTCTCAATCGCATAGGACATGACGCGAATGATACCGCAGCCGAGGCGCTGCATGCGCGGGATCGCCCGCGCGGCCCGTTCCAGGCTTGTTTCAAAAGGATCGGTGATGCGGCTGGCCCAATTTCCAATCGTGGAACCGAAACCCGCGACACCGATCTTTGCCTCATTGAGAATCTCGCAAAGTTTCTCAAACGCAGGCTCGGGAATCTCATGCGCATTGCCAACGGGATAGCCGGACACCTCCACGTTGCGCAATTCCAGATGCGTCCATCCCAAGGCTTGAGCGGCGGAAATTTGGACGGAGATCGCGTTGCCGGCTTCATCGCCGATGCCTGTAAGTTTCATGAGTTTGAATGAGTAGGTTTGAAATGATGGCTTGCCAACTGGTTCAATATTTCCCGCCGCGAAGACCGCTGAACCATTTCCACGAGGCGGAAATCATCGCGCGGGGATCGCGGTGCTTTGCCGTCCATCCCAGCACCGCCTCGGCTTTGGCGGGATTGCCGACCAGTTCCGGGGGATCGCCTTCGCGTCGACCGCCATTGACCACCGGCACCTTGCGCCCGCTCACCTCCTCCGCAATCCGAATGATCTCCTTCACGCTGACTCCATGGCCGGTTCCGAGATTGCAGGCAGTGGAAGCTTTCCCAGTGCGCAGGTAGCACAGGGCGGAAGCATGCGCTTCGGCGAGGTCGAGCACGTTGATGTAATCGCGAATGCACGTTCCATCAGGAGTTGAGAAATCCGTGCCAAACACCGTGAGCGCCGGCACCCGACCCAGCGCCGCCAGCAGCGCGCGAGGAATCAAATGCGTTTCAGGTTCATGGTCCTCACCTATCAATCCATCCTCGGCACCCCCGCAGGCATTGAAATACCGCAGGATCACCGTGCGCAATCCCCACGCCGAATCACTGTCCAGGAGCGCGCGCTCCAGCATCAACTTGCTTGCCCCATAGGGATTGATGGGTTGCTGCGGGTGCGCCTCATCCATGGGGATGTATTGCGGATTGCCATAAGTGGCGCAGGTCGATGAAAAGATAAATTGCCGACAACCATGCTTTTGCATGGCCTCCAGCAAGGTCAGTGGGGCTGCGAAATTGTTGCGGTAATATTTCAGGGGTTCGGTGACGGACTCACCCACCAGGGCATAGGCCGCAAAATGCAGCACGGCTTCAATCTCATGCTCCGTGAAGATTTTATCCAATACATCAGCATCCGCCAGGTCTCCCTGCACAAAGGTCACTCCCGGAGAAATGAGCGATTCACGATGCCCCAGTTCCAGGGTATCCAGCACTACAATCCGCTCACCGGCCTCCGCCAGCAGTCGCGTGGTATGCGAGCCGATATAACCGGCTCCACCAGTGATCAGAAGTGCGGGTGAGGGCATGATTTAGGATTTACGGCTGACCAGCGAGTGCCCGGTCATTTCTGGAGGTTGCGCCACACCCAGCATGGCCAGCAGCGTGGGGGCCACATCCGCGAGGATGCCATCGCCCACTTTCATTTGATCGGCATCAGCGGCCACGTAGATGCAGTGCACGAGATTCGTGGTGTGGGCGGTGTTGGGCGAGCCATCCGGGTTGCGCATGAGTTCGCAATTTCCGTGGTCGGCAGTGATCAGGCATTTACCTCCAAGTTCGATGACCTTTTCCACAATCAGTTTCACACCGAGATCAATTGTCTCCACCGCCTTGATGCCCGCTTCGACGACGCCCGTGTGGCCCACCATGTCGGGGTTGGCGAAATTCATGATCACGACATCATAGTCCTCCAGACGCTGCAGCACTCCGAAGGTCAAATCCGGGGCGCTCATTTGTGGTTTAAGATCATACGTAGCGACCTCTTTCGGGCTCACGGACATGTAGCGATCCTCGCCAGGATAGGGAGTTTCGAGGCCGCCATTGAAGAAAAAGGTGACGTGGGGATATTTTTCGGTCTCAGCCGCGCGCAATTGTTTCAGGCCGGCATTGGAGAGCACTTCGCCTAGAATCAGGTTCATGCTCGTGGATTCAAAGATCACTTTGGCACCGAATTTCACGTAGGTGGCGTCATATTCCGTCAGCGTGTAGCAGCCGACCGCCGGAGTGACTTCACGCTCGAATCCCTCGAACTTGGAATCGAGAAATGCCTCGGAAAGCTGCCGGGCGCGATCGGCGCGGAAATTGAACCACAGGACGACATCGCCATCCTGGATGCGGGTCTGGTCGGCATGGCTGAAGATCATCGGCTGCAAAAACTCATCCCCGCGGGGCTCGGTGGCATAAGCCGCGGCAATTGCTTCACTCGGGGCATCGGAGCGTTTCTCTCCTCGTCCGAGCACAATGGCATCCCAGGCGAGTTTGTTGCGTTCCCAGCGGCGGTCACGATCCATCGCGAAATAACGACCGATCACTGTCGCAATCGTCGCCCCCGTCGGCTGCAAATCCTTTGCCAGCTTCGCCAGATAAGCCGCCCCGCCCTTTGGCGAAGTATCGCGGCCATCCGTGATCGCATGCACCAGCACTTCCCCGCATCCCGCCGTCTTGGCGGCAGCACAAATGGCCACCAAATGATCCTGATGACTGTGCACTCCCCCATCGCTGATCAGACCCAGCAGGTGCAACCGATGCCCCTTGGCCTTGGTGAAAGCCTCCTGCAATACCGGATTACCCGCCAGGGTATTCTCACGGATGGCCTTGTTGATGCGCGTCAGGTCCTGATAAACAATCCGCCCCGCGCCCAGATTGAGGTGCCCCACTTCACTGTTGCCCATCTGCCCGGGTGGCAAACCCACGTCCTCCCCAGAGCCGGAAACTTTGCTCCACGGATATTTCTTATACATCACATCATGAAATGGAGTTTTGGCCAGCAACGTGGCATCCCCATTTTCAACGGCCCGGGCGAGACCGTCAGGGTTGATTCCCCAACCATCGCGAATGATCAAAACTACTGGCTTCTTTGGCATAGGCCCCGAAGATGCAGGGGCGGGAACCGGACGCAAGCCCGAAGGTGGAATCCGGGGGATGTTCGCGACGAAATTTGATCCTCATTGCCAACTTGTCGCTGGCAAGAAAATCCGAGACCGCCTTCCAGCAGGCGCGCCTTAAGGGAACAACTTCTTCTTGCTCGCGGCGACGGTCTTCTTCATTTCGCTCACGGCCTTGCGATCCGTTTCCAGAGCATCGCGCCCCATTTTGGCGACGACTTCCTTGAGTTCCGGATCGAAAACCACAAACGTCACGGCGGCCCCATCCGGACAACCACTCAGGCCACTTTTGGCACCCTCCCCCAGAGCCGAGGCCTTTTCCATGACGCTGCCAGCGCGGGTAAAGACCATCACGCAATCACCTCGCAATGCCGACTGACCATTGCTCATGGCGGCGACGCAGTGAGGGCAATTATCGTTCGATCCTTTGACCAGCACCGCGATAAGTTTCTTGGAAGCCTTGGCCTTGGCCTGCGCCTTGTCCATCTCATCCATTGTAAAATACCCGGAAGGAGCCTTGTCGGGCTTGTCCGTATCCTTGGCGAACGACCCGCTGACGAAGGCAGCAGTCACAATCAGGCAGGTGATGAGACATTTCATAATGGATCTGATTCTGCCTTGTCCGCAGCTTTCGGTCAAGGATCAACTTCGCCCCCGCATATCAACGAATACATCATTGCCCTTTGTGCTCAGTCCTCAAACGGTCGGGTGCACCCAGGGGGCTCGATATGGTCGGGCGAGGAGTTTGTTGGCCTCCTCGTCGTTTTTCACTTGGTGCTTTTCGGCGTCCCAATGGAGGGTGCGGCCGAGTTGCAGGGCGACGTTGGCGAGGATGCAGGAGGCGCTGGAGATGTGGCCCTGCTCGATGTCGGCGACCGGTTTGCTGCGGTCGGCGATGCAGCTGAGTAAATTTTTCATGTGGCCTCGGATGGCGGGGGCGACGTGTTTTTCGAGGTCCGGTTCCGTTTTGTCCTCGGGGAATTGCTCCAGTTCCATGACGCAGTCGCGATGGATGGATTCGCCGCCTCCCTGGGGCGTGAAATCGAAGCTGTTGACGCTGGCCTTCAGCGTTCCCTTGTCGCCATAGAACGTGGCGGCCCAGGGGTATTTGGCATCCGGGGATTCGCCATAGCTGCGGTGGATCCAGTTGACCTTGATGTTTCCAAAATCGAACAGGGCGCTCTGGGTATCGGTGATGTTGGCCCTGCTTTGTTTGTCCACCAAGATTCCGCCGGTCGAACTGACGCTGAGCGGCCAGCCGAGGTCGAGCATCCAGCGTGTCATATCCAGCATGTGGACACACATGTCGCCGACGATGCCATTGCCATATTCCATGAAGGCGCGCCAGCTTCTGGGATGGACGAGTTTATTGTAGGGACGCAGGGGGGCCGGACCGGTCCACATGTCGTAATCGAAACCCTCGGGGGGCGCGGCATCCGGTGGATTCTCACGCGTCCGCATGTGGTAATAACAGCAAATGTCCACCATTCCCACGGTGCCCAGTTTGCCAGCCTTGACGATGGTGTCCCTGGCTTCCATCAGATGCGGGGTGCTGCGGCGCTGGGTGCCGACCTGCACGACGCGCTGGTATTTCCGCGCCGCGGCCAGCATGGCCTGGCTTTCGACGACATCGACGCCGGTGGGCTTCTGGACATAGACATCCGCGCCGGACTTCACGGCTTCGATCATACAGAGCGCGTGCCAGTGATCGGGGGTTCCTATAAGCACGATGTCGAGTTTGTTCTCCGCCAGCATCTTGCGGAAGTCGGCGTAGAGCTTGGGAGTGGCCTTGGAGGCCTGGCGCTGCGCGACCATTTCGCCGGCGGCGGCGAGCATTCTTGCATCGACATCGCACAGGCAGACGACTTCCACCGGCGCGACCTGGATCAGACGAAAGAGATCGCATTTCCCGTACCACCCGGCCCCGATCAGGCCCACGCGTTTCTTCATGGCGGTAAAATCAACGGCTCCGGTGGAGGCAGTGGCAAGGGCGAGCGAGGCAGTGCTGGTTTCGAGAAATTGGCGGCGATTCATAAGCGTGCAGTGAATCAGGAATGGCGGACGGTGGCAAGCAGAGGATTTGATCGGAACGCCTCGACTTGATGCTTGTCTCCCCATGGTGGCCATGCATAATCCGGCCATGCGAAATATTTCCCCTGTCTCTCTGACCTGCCTGCTGCTGTCGATGGCGTGTGTTATTCCGGAAACCTCGCGAGCGGAGGATGCCAAACCCTCCTCAGCATTGGATTTCCTGCTGACGGACCGCTCTCTCTGGGAACTGCCGACCGCTGATCTGGAAAAGCGCCTCAAGCCGGAGGGATTGCGGCGCGATGCGGTTTCGAATGTCGTATCGCTGGGGGAACCGCGCGAAATGATGGAGCGCGAGGCGAAATTGTTTGGCACGGTCAACGTGTGGAATGCGCGCCTGGAAATGGGCACGAAATTGAACTGGCTTGCCTTTGATCTTCTTCCGCCCGCCAATCTCGCACAGTTTCTTTCCAAGGCGGATTACCGCAACATCATGAAAACGGTGGAGGACAACGCCGCGCTGCTCACCAAGGCGAAGCCCACGATCCATCCCATGGACACGATGCCTGATCCCAAGGACAAGACCTTTAAAGTGTCAGCGGAGCGCTGGGTTGGAACCGATCTGCAAATCATCCTCTTTGCGGTCAGTCGGGAAGTCGGGACGAAGTTCACGGTGCAACGCCTCCATTTGAAGGTGGGGGCGGTGGCCTCCAAGGGTGAACCTTATGCGATGCAGCCGCCAACGCTGAAATCGGATCGCGCCAATGGCATTCTTCTGCTGGAGGGCATGCCTGCCGAGCCGAACTGGCCGGAAAAACATCCTGAATGGATGGTGCTGGAACAGGCTCTGGCCGCCGTGGGCAAGCCGTGTGATCGCAATGGAATTAGGGAGTATTATATCTATGGCACGTCCTGGGCTGGCTTGTTCATCGAGGGAATGGAGCGCCTCTGCCTGATGTCAGGCGTCAAAACCACCACGCTGGTTCCCAGCACATGGACGGCCACGGAACTCACCAAAATCCAGGCCAGTTGCGCCGCCGCGGCCAAAAAACTCGGTAAAACTTCCCCGCGAACCCTGACGAACCTTCTCGACATCAATCCGGATGTCCTGCGTGCAGCGAGGGCCACTCCCGCCGCGCTCCCTCCATTCACGACCGCCGTGAAACAAACCTTGGAATCGCGCCGCCCGCTGATCTGGTTTGGAGCCATGAAGATCTTTCCACAAACAGGACTTCCCGCCGATGCCGGGCTGATCGCGATCCGGCTCATCATTGGCATGGACGAAAAACAGGGCGAATTGATCTTTGCCAATCCGCAGGGGCAGCCGGCCGCCCGCATGAAAATCGCCGATGCCCTGGCCTCTGCGTATTTGGTGCAGGCGATCTCGGCAAAGTAAGATAGCCCGTGCTTTTTCTTGCACGATTCCGGAGCATGGCCTAGGACAAAATCATGCCCAGTGATGCCCCATCCGATATTGAATTGCGAGCCGCCTATTTCCAGGAATTCCTGCTGGAGCGAGAAAAAATCGCCGAGCATAAATGGCTGGAAAGTGAACGGGAAGGCCGGGACATCGGCTGGGAGGCCGCGCTGCTCAACTGGGTCAACGACCACCGCTCCGCCTGGAAAAAATCCCGCGCCAAACGCAGCGAAACCTAACCTCCCTCCGCACCATGATTTCCATCGGCACCCCGCTCTCCTCCAGTGCAACCCGCGTGGCCCTCTGTGGCTCGGGGGAATTGGGCAAGGAGGTCGTCATTGAATTGCAACGTCTCGGCTGCGAAGTCATTGCCATCGATCGTTATGCCAACGCCCCCGCCATGCAGGTGGCGCATCGCTGCCATGTGGTGGACATGCTCGATGGCGCGGCCCTGCGCAAAGTCATCGAACTTGAGCGGCCGCATTTCATCATTCCTGAAGTTGAAGCCCTGGCCACCGCGACGCTGGTGGAACTGGAGGCCGAAGGATTCACCGTCATCCCGACAGCGCGGGCTGCTCAGTTGACGATGAATCGCGAGGGCATTCGACACCTCGCCGCTGAGGAACTCGGCCTGCAAACGTCCCCTTATATTTTTGCCGCGACGGAGGCGGAGTTTCGTGCGGCGGCCGACAAGATCGGACTCCCCTGCGTGGTCAAGCCCATCATGAGTTCCTCCGGCAAGGGGCAGAGTGTCATTCGCAAGGAAAGTGATCTTTCCAAAGCTTGGCAGTATGCGCAGGAGGGCGGACGCGCTGGCAAGGGAAAAGTCATCGTCGAGGGCATGGTGCAGTTTGATTATGAAATCACCCTGCTCACGATCCGCCACGCAGGCGGCACCGCATTCTGCGAGCCCATCGGTCACCGCCAGGAGGATGGAGATTACCGGGAGAGCTGGCAGCCTCAGCCCATGAGCCCGCGCGCCCTCGCCGAGGCCCAGCGCATGGCCGAGGCTGTCACCACCGCCCTGGGGGGACGCGGATTGTTTGGAGTCGAATTTTTTGTGAAGGGTGACGAGGTCTGGTTCAGCGAAGTCAGTCCGCGGCCACACGATACCGGACTGGTCACCATCGCGAGCCAGGACCTCAGCGAATTTGCCCTCCACGTGCGGGCGATTCTGGGCCTGCCCATTCCCCGGATCCGCCAGTATGGCCCGGCGGCCTCGGCGGTCATTTTACCGGAAGGAAAATCCAACGCGATGCTCTTTGAAAATGTCGCCGCCGCACTGGTGGAACCCGACACGCACCTCCGACTTTTCGGCAAGCCGGCAATGAATGGTCGGCGGCGGTTGGGCGTGGTGGCCTGCCTTGGCGAGAGCATCGAAGCCGCCCGGGAAAAGGCGCGGCGGGCGGCTGGCCAGGTGCATGTCCGGATGTAACGGAAGAGAAATTTTACTCCTCGACGATTTCAGCCTCCATCGGGGCATCGAGAAACTGACGCAGCAAGACCCCAGGATCCGGCGCGCGCATCAGGCTTTCCCCCACCAGCACCGCGTTCGCTCCCCAGGCCCACACCTGCCTGGCGTCGGCAACGGTCTTGATACCGCTCTCGCTCACCAGAATGATGCCATCCGGAACCTCTTCGCTCAGGTCACGTGTGGAGGCCAGGTCCACGACGAAGGTTTTCAAATTGCGATTATTGATCCCGATGATCCGCGCCTCGGTGGCGAGCGCACGCTCCATTTCCTCGGCGTCGTGGACTTCGACCAGCACGTCCAACTGCACGGAATGGGCAATGCTCAGCAACCGCTCCAGCTCCTCCTGGGTGAGCGCCGCGACGATCAGCAGAATGGCATCCGCTCCCGCCACCGCCGCCTCATAGATTTGCACTTCGTGAATGATGAAATCCTTGCGCAGGACGGGACAGGCGACCGCCTGCCGGATGCGCGTCAGGTAGCTCAGGTGCCCTTGGAAAAATTTCTCATCGGTCAGCACGGAAATGGCACTGGCCCCGGCCGCATCGTAGGCGATGGCCTGGGCCACGGGATCGAAATCCTCGGTGATGATCCCGACGGACGGCGAAGCTTTCTTCACCTCGGCGATCACGCCCAGCATCGTCTCATCCAGCATGAGTGCGGCCTCCATGGATCGGAAATCATTGCGCTCCAAGGCAGCCAGTCTCAGCACCTCCATTTTGGGGAGGAGCCTGACCAACTCGGTGCGTTTGTGGGCGATGATTTCCTGAAGCTTGTTCATAAAGGGGATGCGGCAGCCAGTTCTTAACTCAATTGCGACCGCTCGCCAGAAAGAAATTTAAGAAACGGCTTGCACCCCCTGATTCTTTCCCCATAATCCGGCATCTGCCAATCCATGCGGGCGTAGCTCAGGGGTAGAGCGCAACCTTGCCAAGGTTGATGTCGGGCGTTCGAATCGCCTCGCCCGCTCCACTCTCATTATCAATGAGTTACATTGAAAACCCCGGGAGAGTGAGAACAAAAGTGAGAACACATCCGTGTATCTCCACAGGCATCCGCTGGAGGTTATTCTTGGGGTTTACCCATGGAAGCAATGCCGGTGTTTGATTTGAAATACCACTCCCCCATCGAAGTCGCCTGCTTGGTTGAACATTTCACAATCCGTGGGTGCAGGGACACCCAGGCCTGAAGGTTCCGCTCTCACCACCAGCATGACACTAGGGCATCCTGCGCAGGCGGTAAAACTGCCGCGATGCCGATCTCGCCTCCTCCAGGCGCATCACACCCTCCGCCACGGTCAAGGCTCCGGGGTTTGGAATCACTTCCTGCCACGTATTCCCCGCCAGCGTTTCAGACGCTTCCAAAATCCAACCGCTCGCCGCTGCGGGCCAGTGCAGGGAAACGGTGCTCGCGTGGTTCTCGATCTCCAGCTTGGGCTGCGGAATGGTGATGAAACGCAGACCATCGATCACCAACTCGCACTCTGAGGAGGTGCCACCCACGAGTCCGAAGTAGAACTCCAAAGTCTGTCCGGCGTAGGAGGAAACATCAATCAGGTCCGTGCTCTGCACTTCTCCTTCCGGCGCATACCGCGCCGGGAGATTAAAGACATTCTTCCCGGCCACGGCCGCTGCAATGCAATCCTCGGCAGGCGGGCCATTCACCGTGAAATCAAACTGCATCATCGCCGCATTCGCTGGAATGGCGAGCGTGAGCCAGGCGGACGGCTCCTCTGTGGAGCCAGGGCCATCGCTCTCCGGGCCTCCTGCTCCTCTCGCTGACACCCCACCCCCGCCCAAGAGAATTTGAAAGGTGCTGCGCGAGACCCCATCAATGAGCCGCTCTGGGTCCAGGCTGTTGAGCACGTCTTTTACCTTGTCATTCGCCGCATCCAAGCCTTCGCCGATCTTTTCAGTGACGTTCGCGGTAGCCTTCTGCGTTTTGATAATCAGCGTCCCCCCTTTGTCGCCCACCCAATTGATGCCAGCCTTATAGAGCTTGCCCACCGCCTCGCCCGCTACCACTGCTGAACCGATCGGATCAGCGCCAATCGTCGCAGCCGATTGAATGGAGTAGGCTCCGATAATGCCCAGATTGCACTCCAGCGACGTGGGATTCGGGTCCAGCGCTAAGTCCAATAGCGCGGGAGTGGAGAGTTTTTCATACCACAGGCTGCCCGGCGTCAGTCCATTGCCACTCGGAGGCAAGGTGCCGCCCCGCTCATACGCTTGAGTAAATCCAAGGATCGGAGAAAAAGGCGATTGGGCCGAATTCCGATACCATTGATGCGCATACCCGTGGGCGTCGATGGGGTTCATAAATCCGATCGCTGGTGCTGTCAGACAGACATTCACCGCTTTGTCCCGCTGGATGCCCACCATGGAAATATAGCTGTCGACCAGGGAAGTGGGAGTCGCGGGAATGGGAGATTTCCAATCCTGATAGGCCGTGACTGCCGCTTCGCGCAAGGCTCCAGCCCACCCCGCGGTGATGGCCCCAATGGTGGCGGAGGTGATGACCCGCGTCCCCAGCACACTCGCGATTTCCGCCTCGTCCAGCAGTGTCATGTGGGGTTTCGTCAATGCCGGGTTCCAGCCAATGTCACCGCCATTCATCGTTCCGTACTGGTGAACGGTGTCACAGGCGAAACGATTCACCAGCGTGCCCATGCTATGTCCGATAAAATGCACCCGCTGGCCGTAGTTCAGCCCAAGCCGCCGCCGCAATGCCAGCCCCAGTGCTTCGCCTTGCTTGCAGGCGCGGTCAGGCCAAGGGGCGAGGGAATCAGCCGCGCTTTCCCAGTCCCACGCGAGAATATT
>CALQSQ010000105.1 GCA_943333275.1 Akkermansia muciniphila | reverse complement strand
GTGGAGTTTACCGGATCCCTGCCCGAGCCAGCGGAGCCCGCAAACGCTTCATCAAACGTATCCCATCGCGCGGATTATCAGGCCGCTCTGGCCAGACTAGAGGCGGCGCGCCAGAACGTGGCTCTGTCCAAAGCCCACAAATGGGAGGATGCAGGAGTCGGTCTCTCCGCCTCCGTGGACCGGACCGAAGATGCGCCCGATGGCCTCCAGACCGATGGATTTATCGGCATCAAATTTTCCCTTCCCCTTCCGTTCTGGAATAAAAACGAAGGCAAAATCAAGGAGGCCGAAGCCACCGTTTCCCGCACTGAAATGGAAGCCGAAGCCGTGGCCGCCCAGGCACGGGCCGAGGGTGCCGCGGCCCTTGGTGAAATGAAGGTAGCCCTGCGCATCGTGCAGCAAACCAATGGCAGGCTCCTGCCCAAGGCCCGTGAGATTGAGGAAAAGATCGCCGCATTTTACAAGCAGGCGCAACCTGGCACTCAACTCACCGACGTCCTCCGCTCGCGCGAAAAACGTCTCGCCATCGAACAGGCCAGTCTCGACGCCCTCCGCACCTACCATCTGGCTCGCATCCGCTTCAACGCGGCCCTCGGCCACTAATCCCAACCCATGAAATCCCCCATGAACTATCTGATTCTCAAAGGTCTCGTCAGCGGTGCCATCATCGTCGCGGTCAGTGAACTGGCCAAGCGCAACAATACAGTGGCCAGCATCGTGCATTCCCTGCCGCTCGTCTCGCTCATCGCCTTTATCTGGCTTTTCGCCGAAACAAAAGATGCCTCACTGATTGGCCGCCATGCCTACGGCACCTTTTGGTTCGTGCTGCCCACGCTGCCGATGTTTCTGCTCATGCCATGGCTCATTCGCAAAACCGGCGGCTTCTGGCCGGGCCTGGCAGCCGGTGTCGCGCTCACCATCATCCTGTATTTTCTCACCATGCGACTGCTGAAATATGCGGGCGTGAACCTCTGATCGTTTCCCATGCAAAAAATCCCCCTGCTTTTATGCTCGCTCATCGCCCTGGCTTCGTCCCGGGCTGAGGAGGCCAAATCGAATCCCCCTGTCATCCTCGATGAAATGGGCGTCAAAAACCTCGGCATCGAAACCGTCGAGGCCGAGGAGACAGATTTCGAAGAAACGGTTTTTGCGCTGGGTCGCATCGAAGTCCTCCCCGGCAAGAAGGGCGTTGTAAGCAGTCGCGTCAGCGGCCGCGCCCAGTCCATCATTGCCCTGCCGGACATGAAATGCGACGAGGGCGATGAACTGGTGTGGATCGAAAGTCGCCAACCCGGCGACCCACCGCCCGTGGTTCGCTTGGATGCGCCGCTCAGCGGCATCATTTCCAAGGTCAATGTCGCTGTTGGCCAGCCGGTCGACCCGGGCGATTCCCTCGTGGAAATTTACGATCTCACCACCGTCGAAGCCGCGGCCTCCGTGCCGGAACATCTGGCGGGAAAACTCACCAAGGGTATGAAAGCCCACATTCGCATCGCAGCATTTCCAGAGGAGGTGTTCGAGGCGGAACTGGCCCACCTTGGAGCCGAGGGTGATCCGGCCTCGGGCACGCTTGAAGCTGCGTTTCATTTGCAGAATCCCGATCTCAAATTGCGGCCCGGGATGCGTGCGGAGTTCTCCATTGTCGTCAGCAAACGGGAGGGCGTCATGAGCGTCCCGCGCGCCACCCTGCAGGGCGATCCAGCCGGCCGCTTTGTGTATGTGAAGGACTACGACCTGCCCAATGCCTTTGTCAAAATCCCCGTGGAGGTCGGACAGATGAACAACGAGCGCGTGGAAATCCTCAGCGGCATGAGACCGGGCGATGAGGTGGTGACGCGCGGCGCTTATTCCCTGGCTTTCGCTGGCAAGGGCAGTGTCTCGCTGAAGGAAGCACTCGATGCCGCCCACGGACATCCGCACAACGAGGACGGGACCGAGATGACCAAGGAGCAGCAAGCCAGCCAGCACTCCCACGGCACCAATCACGGCCACGACGACCACAATGACGCCTTTTCGGCACCGCTCACCAAGGTCTTTGCGGCCACCACGATTGTCCTCCTGGTGCTGCTCCTGCTATCCACCTTGAAAAAAGGTTCCACCCAGTTTCCGGCAAACAAAGAGGCCCGCTAATGAACCCCATTTTTGAACAACCCGTGTCCGAACAACCAGATTCCGGTTCATGTTAAATTTCCTCATCCGCTACTCCCTGCGACACCGCCCCTACATCATGGCGGGAGCGTTGCTGCTGTTGTTGTTTGGCATTCAGACGGCCACGCAACTCCCCGTGGAGGTGCTGCCAGACATGACCAAACCCACCGTCACCATTCTCACCGAGTGCCCTGGTCTGGCCCCGGAGGAGGTCGAGGCGCTGGTGTCGCAACCGATTGAAAGTGCCGTGCAGGGGGTCGGCGGATTGGATCGCCTGCGCTCGAATTCCGATGTCGGGCTCTCGCTGGTATTTGCCGAGTTTGCCTGGGGCACCGATATCTACCGGGCCCGACAACTGGTGCAGGAGCGTCTGCAGTCGGTGAGCAACACCCTGCCGGTGCAGGCCAAGACAGGACTCACGCCCGTTTCCTCGCTCATGGGGGAAATCTTGCTCGTGGGCATCCGCTGCAAGGACCATTCCATTCCCCTCATGGACCTGCGGACCCTGGCTGATTGGACCATCAAACGGCGGCTGCAGAGCATCGGCGGCATTGCCGAAATCCTCAGCATCGGCGGTGGCGTCAAGCAAATCCAGGTGCAGCCGGATCCCCATCGCCTCGCCGCCCAGGGCATCACGCTTGAGGAATTGAAAGCAGCCGTCAATCTGGCCGCGGGCAACGCGACCAGCGGATTTCTCCAGGCAGGGCCGCGCGAGGTCATGGTGCGGAATATCGGCATGACCACGAGTTTGGAGGAGATCAGTCGCACGGTGATCAAAACCGTCGGCGATCACCCGGTGCTGATTTCCGATGTGGCCAGCGTCGTCAATGATGTTCAGACCATGCGCGGGGATGCCAGCATCGCGCTTGAGGGGGATCATGAGGGGATGCTCGGAGTGGTGCTGAGCATTGATAAGGCCCCCGGTTTCGATACTCTCAAACTCACCGCGCAGGTGGAACAGGCGTTGGAGGAGCTGCGCCCGACGCTGCCGGCGGGTGTGGAGATGGGCATCATGTTCAAGCAGGGTGATTTCATTGAGAGCGCCGTGGGCAACCTCAAAATGGCGATCCGCGACGGCGCGATCATGGTCACCATCGTGTTGTTTCTCTTCCTGATGAATTTCCGGACCACGTTCATCACGCTGACCGCCATCCCCCTCTCGTTTGCCATGACTGTGCTGAGTTTCAAATGGCTGGGCATCTCGGTCAATTCCATGACTCTGGGCGGGCTGGCCGTGGCCATCGGAATGGTGGTCGACGATGCCATTGTGGATGTGGAAAATGTCTTCCGAAGGCTGCGGGAAAATGCGTCCTCCCCAACGCCCAAGCGCCGCCTGGAAGTCATTGCCTCGGCATCCGGCGAGGTTCGCAACTCGATCCTCTATGCCACCGTCCTTATCATCCTGGTCTTCCTGCCCCTGATGGCATTGGAGGGACTGGAGGGACGGTTGTTCACGCCGATCGCCATTGCCACCATCGTCAGCATGGCGGCCTCGTTTGTGGTGTCGCTCACCGTCATTCCCGTGCTGTGCTCGTTTCTTTTGAGACCCCGGGAAGGGCAGGTGCACCAGGATGGATTCGTGGTGCGCGGCATGAAGAAATTCGTCGCCGGCACCTTCCTCAAGGCCGCACTCGGCGCGCCCCTGGTAGTCATCGGCCTCGTGGCCATGCTGCTCATTGGCTCGCTGACGCTTTATCCCATGATGGGGAAGGAATTTCTCCCGGCCTTCAACGAAGGGAGCGCGACCATTTCCTTCGCCAGCGCCCCCGGCACCTCGCTCCAGCAGAGCAATGAGGTTGGCGAAATCGGCACGCGCCTTCTGTTAACGATTCCCGAGGTAAAAACCGTCGGACGCCGCGCCGGGCGGGCCGAACGCGATGACCATGTCATGCCGGTGAGCGTCAACGAATACGATGTGGAATTTCACAAGGGCGGACGTCCCCGCACCGAAGTCTTTGCGGAAATCCGCAGGAAACTCAATTCCATCCCCGGCACTTTCACCAACGTCGGCCAGCCCATCAGCCACCGCCTCAGTCACATGCTCAGCGGCGTTTCAGCAAAGATCGCTGTTAAGATTTTCGGACCCGAACTCGACGTGCTGCGCGAGAAGGGATCGCAGGTGAGGGACATCGCCAAATCCATTCCCGGATTGACCGATGTCAATCTGGAGGCGCAGGTGCCCATTCCCCAGTTGAAAATCGAGGTCAACCGCGAGCGGGCGCTGGCCTATGGCGTGCAACCCGGTGCCATCAACGAACAGGTTTCCTCGCTGCTTGGTGGAATCAATCTCGGCGAACTCCGCGAGGGTCAGCGCACCGTTGATCTGCTGATGCGCCTTCCGCAGGCCTGGCGGGAGGATCTGCAAAAACTGGGCGAAATCCTCATCCAGACCAGCCGGGGCCAGCGCATCCCGCTCAATCTGGTGGCCGATATCCGCGAAGCCAAGGGCCCCAATGTCATCAACCGCGAGAACACCCTCCGCCGCATCGTCATTGGGGCAAATACCAGCGAAAGGGACCTCGAAAGCCTGGTGAACAAATGGGAAAAGGAAGTGCGCGAGAAGGTCATTTTGCCGCCGGGGTATTTTCTCCAGTTTGAAGGCGAATACCTTGCCCAGCAGCAGGCGGCCAAACGGATCGCCTATTTTTTCTCGCTGGTGCTCGCCGTCGTGCTGATGCTCCTCTATGGATATTTCCGGAGCATTTCCCTGGCTTTACAGGTCATGCTGAACATCCCCCTGGCGCTCATGGGGGGACTGGCGCTCACCTATCTGCTTATCAACAACATCAGTATCGCCACTCTCGTCGGCTTTATTGCCGTGGGGGGCGTGGCGGCCAGAAATGGGATCATGATGATATCCCACTACCTCCACCTCATGCGGCATGAAGGCGAGGGATTCACGAAGGAATTGATCATCCGCGGCACCCAGGAACGGCTCGTCCCCGTGCTCATGACGGCGCTCGCAGCCGGCACCGCACTCATTCCGCTGCTGCTTTCCGCGCATGAGCCCGGCAAGGAAATCCTGCATCCCGTGGCGGTTGTCATCGTCGGTGGACTGGTCTCCTCCACGCTGCTCGATCTGGTGGTCACCCCCGCCCTCTTTTACGCTTTCGGCCGCAGGGCCGCCCTTCGCTCGCTGGACTTTTAATCTCCCACATATCATTGAATTTCCTTGTTCCGTCCCGCGTCTCATCATCGCTGATTGCTCAAGGCCGTCACCACAACACACCCAAACCCAAAAAACCAAACCCATGAAATCAAAACTCCTCACCCTCCTTTTCGCACTCACCGCCAGCGTGGCCTTTGGCCATGGCGGAGTTGAAATCGGTCCCAACGGCGGTCGCATTCTCGAGCTCAGCAAAAACGAAACCATGCACGGCGAGGTCACCGTCAAGGATGGCAAATTCCACGTTGCCCTCCTGGACAAGGATATGAAACCCGTGGCCGTGGAGACTAAATCCCTCACCGCCTCTGGTGGCACGCGCGAAAAGCCCGTGAAACTGGAAGTGACCAAGGACGCCAACGGATTCAGCCTGCCGCTCGTGAAGGAGGGCGAGTGGTTGATCGTGCAATTTAAGGAAAAGGCCGACTCCAAGGCGATTACCGCCCGCATGGAGTATGACACCGGCAATTGTGACGCCTGCAGTTCCCCCGAATGGCTCTGCAAATGCGCCGCCAAAAAGGCCGATGACAAAAAGCCGGCTCCCAAGAAGGAGAAATAATTTTTCCACCCTCTCAACGCCACCCCCGCCTGTCGGAATCCCCGGCAGAGCGGGGGTTGGCGTGTCCAAAATTTCCAAACTTTTGCATTCCTTTCTGCACAAGACTGGATTTATTGGAAAAACGCCCGCCAATCCATGGCCGGTTTTACCCGATTCCACCCACCCTTGATGCACATGAAGCTCAGAATCCTTGCTCTCAACCTCCTCTGCGCCGGATCCCTCCTCGCCCAGGAAAACAAACTTCCCGCTGAATCCCTCTCGCCGCATTTTGAAGCGGTTGCCAAGCATCTCGAATTGGGCGGTGTCTTCTATGCGTTTGCGGACATCGATTCCGACATCAAGGACGTGACCAAGATGATCGACAACCTGCTCAATACAATGCGGGAAAATGGCGACTCACCGATCCCGCCCAAGCTCACCGCAGCGGGCATTGTCAATGAACTCGGACTCGATTCAATCAAGGCCCTTGGCGCCAGTTCCCGGAAGAAAGGGGATTCCTATCACAACCGCGCCTTCCTGGCCACGGGCAACGGCCCCACCGGACTCCTGAAGATTCTGGGTGGAAAAGCAGCCCCCTTCCTCAGCACCACTCTGGCCCCGGCCGGATCGGATATCGTGATGGAGGAGGACCTGAATCTCAGCGTCCTCATGGAAGTCATCACCAACATCGCCAAACAGATTGGTGACGACGACATGTCTGAGAAGCTGAACGAAGCCCTCGAGCAGCCCATGGGACCGCTTTCCGTCTCAGTCGGGGATTTCCTCAAGAAAATGAACACCAAGTTCACGTTCATCGCCAAGATGGACGGCCAGAAGAAAATGAACCTCAAGGATTCTCCGCTGGAAGTCCCCCTCGTGAATTTCCTCCTCGCCCTCGACAACACCGGCTGGCTCTTTCCCGAACTGGCCAAGGTCGCCAAGGATTCCGATGAATTTGAAATTCAGTCCGGCGAAGGCTTCGAAGTAATTCGTCCCGCCAAGCCCCTCCCTCCGGAAATGGACGGCTACAAACCGTTGCTGTACCACGACACGAAGACCCACCGCCTGCTCATCGCCTCGACCAGCGAATTCCTCACCACCTGCCTTGAGGGGAAAACCCCGCTCAGCGGTGATGATAAATTCAAGGCGGCCGTGTCGGGCCTGCCTGCCGAGGGCAATGGCATGCAATACGTCTCCTCCAATGCCATCAAGGAAATCTGGACCGCGCTCAAATCCATGGCCAAGGAGGCTCCGGAAGGACAGGCAGCAATGATGGAAAAACTCTGGGAACTCTACCTTCCCAAGGATGGGGTCCCCATTGCCAGTGTCCGCGCCAATTTGCCAGATGGCATCCTCTTCACTTCAAACAGTTCGGAATCGCACAAATCCACGGTCGCCACCATGGGCATGTATCCCCTGGCCATGTTGGGACTCTTCGGCACCAATTACATGAGACAGATGGGTGCCGCCCAAGGGGGAATGCACCTCGAGCCAGAGATGGATTTGGAAGGTGCTCCAAAAGCAACCCCCAAAGGCAAAACCCAGGAGGATCCACGCGAAAAAATTCAGAGCAACCTCCAGCAAATCTCCTTCGCAGGTGAAGCCTACTTCCTGGACCATCCCAAGGAAAAGGAAGTCACCTACGCCGGCCTGATCAAGGGCGGGTTCCTCTTCGAAATCACACCCGTGGACGGCGAGGATTACAAGGCTCTCAAGCTGAAACGCAATGGCGGCAAACTCAGCGTCACGCCAAAATCCGGCGAACCCATCACCCAGGATTACTCGGCTGTGACGGACTAGGGCGCGGTGCTCAACCGATCAGCTTCCGCGCTTCGGTCAGAGCCTGGTCCACTTTGGCGGTGTCCTTGCCGCCGCCGCGGGCGAAGTCGGGTTTGCCACCGCCTTTGCCGCCGACGATGGGGGCGATGGCGGAGATGATCTTGCCGGCCTGCACCCGGGCTTGCCAGTCTTTGCCCACGCTGGCCACCAGCGCGACGTTTCCGCCGCCGGTGCCACCGAGGACGACCACTCCGTTCATTTGGACTTTGAGCACATCCGTCACGGCGACCAGATAGTCGGCATCCACGTCGCCCAAGTTGGCGATGATGATGTTGCTCTTGGAAGCAGCGAGAAGCTCCTTCGCTTTACCAGCAGCTTCGCGCTGCTGGGCGGCCTTGATGGTGCGTTCGAGCGACTTCTGATGCTCCAGCAGGGCGTCCAGTTTCTTTTCCAGATCGGCGGTGCCTTGAGCGCTGAGTTTTCCGGCCAGAGTGCGGAGGAGATCGGTTTCACTGCGAGCCGTGTTGTAGGCTTCGAGTCCGGCAATGGCTTCGATCCGGCGGACGCCTGCGGCCACCGCGCTTTCGCTAACCAGTTTGAAAAGGCCGATCTCGCCGGTGCCGCGGGTGTGGGTGCCGCCGCAGAGTTCCATGCTCCATCCGTCGAGCTTGTGCGGCTGGCCGCCTATTTGCACGACGCGGACGAGGTCGCCATACTTCTCGCCGAAGAGGGCCATGATGCCGCTGTTGGCCTTGGCCTCGACGTAGGGCACTTCGCTCCATGAAACGGGATCGTTGGCAACGATGCGCTCGTTCACAAGGCGCTCAATGTCGCTGAGTTGCTGCGCGGTGAGCGCGGTGCTGTTGAAGTCGAAGGTGAGCTTATCTTGCGTGACGGACGAACCTTTCTGCGTTGCATCCTTGCTGACGACTTCATGCAAGGCCCAATGCAAGATGTGCGTGACGGTGTGGTGGCGCTCGATGGCGTGACGACGCGGGGCATCGACAACAAGGCGCACGGTGGAGTCCACGGCGGGTGTTTCTTCGCCTTCGAGGAAGTGCAGCCAGGTGTTGCCGACCTTGGTGGTGGCACTGATGGGGAAGGTGTTCGCGCCGAGGATGAGCTGACCTGCATCGCCGACCTGGCCGCCCATCTCGGCGTAGCAGGTGGAGACATCGAGCACGACGGCGTTGTTGTCCTTCATCGAGACGACTTCCAACACGCGCACGTCGGCTTCGAGTGTGTCGTAACCGATGAACTTGGTCGGCGCCTTGGTTTCAATCTCACTGACGGAGACGACTTGCTTGTTCTTCTTGCCAGCCTCGCGAGCGCGCTGTTTCTGCTCTTCCATCAACTTCTCGAAGCCTGCGGTGTCCACGGTCAGGCCGCGTTCGCGAGCAATGAGTTCAGTGAGGTCGAGTGGGAAGCCATAGGTGTCGTAAAGCAGGAATGCGTCCGCACCAATTATCTGATCGGCTTTGAAGCTGCTTAGCGACTCAACCGCTTTCTCGATGGCATCAAGATTTGCCAGCAACTTTGTATTTATCCCAGCGCCCAGTCCCTCGGAGGCGTGTAGACGCAAAGATTCTCCGATCTCGCTGAATAGCTGAAATGCTCCCAGCGCGACGGGAGCTTTTGCGTCCTTCTCCAAGCTCCCCTGCATCCCTTTGAATAACTCAAAGAGTTTGTCACACCCTAGTGCAACCTGGAGGCGCTCCTCCGCAGATGCATTCGAAGCGCCAATACATTTTCGGATCACTGGCAACTCCTCCACAATGGCTTTAGCCACCTTTGAGAACGTGGATTCGAGTCGTGTTAAGGAATCAAAAACATCCATGCCACGATCCAACGTCCGATTGAACGCCTCCTCCTCCAGCTTGAGCACGGCTTTGACCTGCTCCTTCTTCGTTCGCAGCTCGGGGAACACATCGCCCATGTGCTGGGCGAGGACATCGACGAGCTTGTAGAAGAACGGCTCTTTGAACTCGAGCGTGCGGCCATACTTCACGGCCCGGCGGAGGATGCGGCGGAGGGTGTAGTTGCGGTCGGAGTTGCCGGGCTGGATGCCGTCGGCGATAGCGAAGCTGAGCGTGCGCAGGTGGTCGGCGATGACGCGGAAGGCGACGTCGATTTTCTCCTGCTCGGTCACGGGCACGACGTGGCCTTGGGCGTTGGCCTTGGGCAACGTGCTCTGGTAGTGCTTGCCGCACATCTTCGTCAGCTCGTCGAAGATGGGTTTGAAGACGTCGGTGTCGTAGTTGCTGATCTTGGCAGTCTCGAAGTCGGTGAAGTTCTTCGTGCCCTGTATAATGGAGCAGACGCGCTCGAAGCCCATGCCGGTATCGACATGCTGGGCGGGGAGGGGAACGAAGGAGCCATCGGGGTTGGCGTTGTATTGAATGAAGACGTTGTTCCAGATCTCGATGCAGCTGGCGTCGCTGCCGTTGACGAGCAAGGCTCCGGCGCGCTGGCGGTCTTCGTCGAGGTTCGGGGCGCCGGGTGTGAGGTCGAGGTGGATCTCGGTGCAGGGGCCGCAGGGGCCGGTGTCGCCCATCATCCAGAAGTTGTCCTTCTTGTTGCCGTTGACGATGTGGATGTCGGGATCGAGACCGATGCTGCGGAACTTCTCAGCCCAGATGTCCCAGGCTTCCTGATCGCGGTCTGCGGGGTCACCTGCACCGGGTTGATAGATGGTGGCGAAGACACGAGTGCCGGGGAATTTCCACTTCTCGATGATGAGTTCCCAGGCCCAGGAAATGGCTTCCTTCTTGAAGTAGTCGCCAAAGGACCAGTTGCCCAGCATCTCGAAGAGCGTGTGGTGGTAGGTGTCGAGGCCGACATCCTCCAGATCATTATGTTTCCCGCCGGCCCGAATGCATTTCTGCGTGTCCGCCGCGCGTGTCGGCAGTCCTTTGTGAAGCACGCCGGGCCAGGTATCCACATCCGCGCTGCGCTCGCCGAGGAAGATGGGCACGAACTGGTTCATGCCGGCGTTCGTGAAGATGCGCGCGCCGTCGCGGCTGGTGTAGCCGACGCTGTCACTGGGGACGATGGTGTGGTCCTTCGATTTGAAGAAGTCGAGGAAGGATTGGCGGATCTGGGCGCTGGTCATGGCCGGAGGTTGTTGGAAATGAGGAATTGGGAAAAATGCGTCGGTGAGGGAGCGCGGAGCATAGCAGAGGATTTCCGAATGAAAATGGTTTGGTGGGCAAATTTAGGGTCCGGATGCCGGATGCACCCGATCCCAAGTTTTCCTGTTTGACAGCCCTCCGGACTGCCGCTAAAAGTCCCGCCCCCCCCAAATCCTTGGGTCCTTCGTTGTATTATCCCTTACCTGCCACCGATCCTTTTATGGCCACTGTTCAAGTTATTCTCAAAGAAAAAATCGCCAATCTTGGTGCGGAAGCCGATGTCGTTTCCGTCCGGGCTGGCTACGCCCGCAATTTCCTCATCCCCCGCGCCAAGGCCTACGAGGCCACCAAGGGAAATCTCCTCCAGACCAAAAATCTGAAGGCCAAACGCGCCGAGCGTGAAGCCAAGGAAGCCACCGAGGCCCAGTCAGTAGCTGCGAAAATCAAGAAGCTCAACATCAAGCTGGAACTCACCACCAGCCAGGCCGGCAAATCCTTCGGTGCCATCACCACGATGGACATCGCCAAGGCCCTGGCCGAGCAGAACATCACCGTGGACCGTCACTCGATCCATCTGGAGAAACCCATCAAGAACACCGGCAAGTTCGAGGTGCCGATCCGCCTCCATACCGATGTCGAAGCCACCCTCCGACTCACGGTCACAGCCAGCGGCGAAGCCCCTGTGGAGGAAGCCGAAGAGGCCTAATCCCGGGAAGTTTCCATTCTCTCTCACGAAAGCCGTCTTGCCTCAGTGCCAGGCGGCTTTCTTGTTTCCACAGCACCCCATCGTCAACTTTTTGCCTTTTTCCGTTTCTTTCGGCCCAATCCCGACCTATTTCGGCATCCCGCCCATCACCCGCCCCCACTCATGAAATCCGTCGCTGAATCCCTCGAAATCATCCGCCGTGGCACCGTGCATTTCATCGGCGAAAAGGAACTCGCGGAGAAACTCGCCACCAGCAAACCCCTCCGCGTCAAACTCGGCGTCGATCCCACCTCCCCGGATCTGCACCTCGGCCACAGCGTCGCCCTCACGAAATTGCGCCAGTTCCAGGACCTCGGCCACACCATCGTCCTCATCATTGGCGACTTCACCGCCATGGTCGGCGATCCCACCGGACGCAGTGCCACCCGCCCCCAACTCACCCGCGAGGAGGTTCTTCGCAATGCTGAAACTTACAAGGAACAGGCGTTCAAGGTGCTGGATAAATCCGGCGTGGAGGTCGTTCACAACAGCGATTGGTTCGGCAAAATGACCTACACCGAAGTCCTCAAGCTCAATGCCCAGGCGACCATGCAGCAGATGCTGCAGCGGGAGGATTTCAAGAATCGCATCGAACAGGCCCAGGAAGTCCGGCTGCACGAGATCCAATACCCGCTCATGCAGGGCTGGGACAGCGTCATGATCCGGTCCGATGTGGAAATCGGCGGCAGCGACCAGTTGTTCAACAATCTGGTGGGGCGCGATCTCCAAAAGGCGCAGGGCATGCCCCAGCAGGTCGTGCTCACCATGCCGCTGCTCGAGGGACTCGATGGCGTGAAGAAAATGAGCAAAAGCTACGGCAACTACATTGGTCTCAGCGAGCCCCCATCGGAAATTTTCGGCAAGGCCATGAGCATTTCCGATGCCCTCATGTCGCGCTACTACGATCTGCTGCTGGGCGAATCCCTCCCCGCCGATCTCCATCCCATGGAGGCCAAGAAATCGCTCGCCACCCGGCTCACGGCGCGATTCCACAGCCCGGAAGCCGCTGCCGAAGCCCGCCAGAACTGGGAAGCACGTTTTTCCAAGAAAGACCTCGAATCAGCCGCCCTGCCGGATTTCACCCCTGATTCCACCGCCCCCTTGGCAGTGCTCGCGCAAGCCTACCAGGAATGTTTCCAACTGGAAAAATCCTCCTCCTCCCTCCGCCAGCTCATGCAGCAGGGCAGCATCCAGATCAATGGCGTCAAAGTCACCGACATCAAAGTCCCCCTCACCCTGAATCCCGGCGATGTCCTGAAACTCGACAAAACCCACAGCGTCCGCATCCGCTAATTCCCCCCAAACACACGCCGTAGAGGGTGACGTCAGGGAGACCCCCACCCTCCAAGCCCCCACCCAGCCCCGGATCCCACACGCTCCATACACCACCTGGCCCACGGGCAGGTTGCCCGTGCCACGTTCTATCCAATCTTCGCCTGTTCTAGAATCGACTTCGCCGCATTGGCACCCATGCGCATGGCTCCGTGCATGTTCGGATACGTAAAGCCCCCCTGGCGGCCCACCGATCGCAGATTCGTCACCGCGCCCAGATGCGCCTTCACACGGTCGAAGTGCTCCTCGAAGCCCAGCCTGAAAATGGGATATCCGGTCACGCAATGCATGACATGCCATTCCACAATCTGATCGCGCGTGCAGATTTTCTCGATTTCCAAATCCTCGATGATCTGGTTTCGGACCGCATCCGTGGCATTCCATTTGTCATCACCCTCCTCACAGGTTGTCTCCACAATGAGCACACTGTGATCCGCCGGAGTCACGATTAGCCCGGCATTCTTGGGATCACCGACGCGATGGAAAATCCGCTCCCGGTAATAGATATATAGCGCACTGAGACATTTCGGTTTGTTCACCAGCAGTCCGTGCACGGTGATCGGTTTGTAGCGGAGAAATCCGGCGGACTCGCGCACTTCCGGCGCTACCTCGCCATCCATGCGCTGCACCAGCCAGGGCATGGGCATCGTGGAGATGCAGTAATCGCAGGGGTATATTTCCTCCGCACCGGTCTCGGCATTGCGGGCCGTCACGGACACCACGCGACCCTCGCGCAGCTGCACAGTGGTGACCTCGCGGTTCAGCAGCACCTGACCACCCTCGTCCTGAATCGTCTTCACCAGACGGCGCGGCATCATTTCCGCACCGGTCTTGGAGTAGTGGAGCGTTTCATCGAGCAGGGCGCTGTCCACCGCCTCCACCTTGCTCGGTTTGATGCCTATTTTGGCGAAAACCTTCTTCAGCACATCCACCGCCGTGAGCCGCGGCATCTTGGTGGTGATGAACTTCGCGCTGATCTCCGTGGTGGGGAATCCCCAGTAGCGCTCGGTAAAGTCCTTGAAGAAAAATTTGTAAAGCGGATTCCCGTAAAGCTGGATGAGCGCCTCCTCCGCATCCTTGGGCACACGGGGAAACATCTTGTAATAAAATTGCGATCCAAACAGCCCCATCACACACCACGCCAGCTTGAGCGGCGGAATCCCCTTGATCATGTCCACGAACTGCAGCGGATAGCGGTAAAACGACCCCGCCCAGCGAATCTTGGCATCCAGCTGCACCGGCAACCGCTCCTCCCCCATGATCCCCTTCATGTCCTCGAAAATCTCCTTGTCGAACTCGTGCAGCATGTGCACCCCCATGTCATAGAAATTCCCCTGCTTCCGATGGCTCGTCGCCAATCCTCCCGGCACCGACTCCTTTTCCAGGAGAATGACCTCCACCTCCTGCTCCACCAGCGTCCGTCCCGCATAAAGTCCGGTGGGACCGCCACCGATAATCACCACTTTGGGCCGGGGAGTTGCATTCGTCGTCATGTGTTATTCCTGATGGGTTCTGAAATCCGCGGCGGCAAGTCGTTGCCTCGGCGCACGCTGGCCTTTCCTAGGTGGAATCCCGCAGGGCTGCAACCAGAAATCAACCGCGCCGGACCGCGAAGTTGCACTTCGCCCCACCGGAATGGCACCCTGGCCTAGGAAGGCGAAGTGCAACTTCGCGCTCCATTAGGAACCCTGGCGTGGCCACCCGCCTCCCCCACTCCAGTTTTCACCGGGAATTATCCTTGCCTCCCCATGATTCTTTCGCTTAGCGGAAACGGTAACATGATTGAAATCCTTGGATTCACCCTGCCCGGAGCCGACGAGATTCTCCACGCGCTCCCCATCATTGTCAGCCTCATCATCATCGAGGGCCTGCTCTCGGTGGATAATGCCCTGGCGATTGCCGGCATGGCCTCGCACCTTCCGCACCGGCAGAAATTTATCGCCCTGCGCCTCGGGATCTTCGGAGCCTATCTGTTCCGATTCCTCGCTCTGGCCGCCGCCGCCTGGATCCTGGAGACCCCCTCGATCATGTGGCTGGGCGCGGCCTATCTGCTTTATTTGATGAGTTCCCACTTCACCGAGGCCGCCATCGAGGGGAAGGAAGGCGGGATTGCCCCCGGTGCCGGGAGAACCTTTTTGGGGACCATCATCGCCATCGAAGTCATGGATCTGAGCCTCAGTGTGGACAATGTCGTCGCGGCAGCCGCGTTGGATCGCCGACTCTGGGTCGTCTGCACCGGTGTCTTTATTGGCATCCTTGTGCTGCGCTTCGTGGCCGGAGCCTGCATCCGACTGATTGAGAAATATCCGATCCTCGAACACACGGCCTTTCTGCTCATTGGCTTTGTGGGCTTCATCCTGGTCGGTGAGTTGATCGTGGATTCAGTCCGCGCGGATGGAACCCACTACCACCTGCACCCTGCCTGGAAATTTGCCGGCATCGCGGCCATCCTTGCTCTCTCCATTTTTTATTCACGCTCCCCCGGCCTGCAGCGCATCTGCGCCCCCATTTTCAAGGTTGCCCGACTCCCCATGCGCCTCATTTCCGTGATCGTGGGGTCCGTGCTCAATGTCCTTCTCATGCCGTTTAAAAAGCTCGCCAGCCTCATTCGCAAGGCCATCGTCGCGGGCCGGACCGCTGAATGATGCGGTGAAGTAGTCCGTTCCAACCCCGACCTGCCGGAAATTGCCATTGCGGGAGCGGGAGCGTTTGTTTAGTCTCTAGTCTCCGCCCCACTTCGCCCTGACTTCACGTCCTTGCTTTTTCCATTTACGCGTCTCCCATCCATCCATGAGCCAGCCTTCCATCACCTCGAACCTCGTCGAAACCCGCCACTTTCCACCTCCGGCTGAGTTCAGCGCCCGGGCGCGCATTTCTTCCCACGAGGAATACCTCCGTCGCCATGCGGCCTCCATTCAGGATCCCGCGGCTTTCTGGGAATCCGAGGCCAGGGAATTGACGTGGCAGGAACCGTGGACGCAGGCGCTCGACTGGCAGCCACCTTTCGCAAAATGGTTCGTCGGCGGGAAATTGAATCTCAGCGAGAACTGCGTGGACCGCCATGCTCAGGACCCCGCGCGCCGCGACAAGGTCGCCATCCTCTTCGAAGGCGAGCCGGGCGATACCCGATCCATCACCTACGGGGAGTTGCAAAAGGAGGTCAGCAAGGCGGCGAATGTCCTGCTGGCATCCGGCCTGTCTGCGGGCGACCGAGTCATCATTTACATGCCCATGGTCCCGGAGGCGGCCATCGCCATGCTCGCCTGCGCCCGCATCGGCGCGGTTCACAGCGTGATCTTCGGCGGCTTCAGCGCCCATGCCATTTTCGACCGCCTCAATGACAGCGGCGCCACCCACATCATCACCGCCGATGGTGGATGGCGGCGGGGGAAAATCGTCCCGCTGAAGGAAAATGTCGACGAGGCGCTGGCCATGGGCACCACGCCGGTGAAATCCGTCCTCGTTCTCCAACGCACCGCCCAGGGCGTAAAAATGCAGCCGGGCCGCGATCGCTGGTGGCATGAGGAAATGGCCGCAGCCAGCGACCATTGCCCGCCCGTCGGGCTCGACTCCGAGCACCCGCTCTTCATTCTCTACACCAGCGGATCCACCGGCAAACCCAAGGGCATCCTCCATACGACTGGCGGTTATGCCGTGGGCACCTACTCGACCACCAAGAATATTTTCGACCTCCGCGACGACGACATCTACTGGTGCACGGCGGACGTGGGCTGGGTCACCGGCCACAGCTACATCGTCTATGGTCCGCTCGCCAATGGTGCCACCGTCCTGATGTATGAAGGCGCGCCGGACACGCCACATTTCGGCCGCTTCTGGGAAATCATTCAGAAATACCGCGTCAGCATCCTCTACACCGCCCCCACCGCCATCCGTGCGTTTATCAAATGGGGCGATGAACACGTCACCAAATTCGACCTCTCCAGCCTGCGTCTGCTGGGGTCCGTGGGCGAACCCATCAATCCCGAGGCCTGGATCTGGTATCATAAAATGATCGGCGGCGGGCGTTGCCCCATTGTCGATACCTGGTGGCAGACGGAGACCGGGGCCATTCTCATTTCCCCGCTTCCGGGTGCCACCAACATCGTGCCCGGCACCGCCACGCTGCCATATTTCGGAATCGATGCCGCGATCGTAGACGAACTCGGCCACGAGTGCGCTCCGAACGAGGGCGGCCGTCTCGTCATCCGCAAACCCTGGCCGTCCATGCTTCGCACGCTCTGGGGCGATGACGACCGCTACGTCTCCACCTACTGGAGCGAATACCCCGGCTGGTATGTCACCGGCGACGGTGCACGCCGCGATGAGGAGGGAAATTTCTGGATCGTCGGCCGTCTCGATGACGTGCTCAACGTTTCCGGCCACCGCCTCGGCACCGCCGAAGTCGAAAGCGCCCTCGTCAGCCATCCATCGGTCGCGGAAGCCGCCGTGGTCGGTCGCCCGGATGAAATCAAGGGCCAGGGGATCGTCGCCTTCGTCACCCTCAAGAGCGGCCAGGAGCCGTCTCCCGCCCTCGCCAAGGAATTGAAACTCCATGTTGGCAAGGAGATCGGCGCCATCGCCAGACCCGATGACATCCGCTTCACCGCCTCGCTTCCCAAGACGCGCTCGGGCAAAATCATGCGCCGTCTGCTCAAGGAAATCTGCGCAGGCGGAGCCGTCAAAGGCGACACCACCACGCTCGACGACCTCAGCGTACTCGCCACGCTCGCCGCCTCCTCCAATTCGGACGAAAGCTGATTTTCCGCCATCCTCCCGCGGAATTCAGTTGGCAAGCGCATCGCCCTGCTGTTATTCCTGAACTGTCTCCACACTCTAACTGCCACTCTCATGAAAAAAGTCGAAGCCATCATCAAACCCTTCAAGCTCGAGGACGTTAAGGAAGCTCTCTCGGAACTCGGTATCGAAGGCATGACCGTCACCGAAGTCAAAGGCTTCGGCCGCCAGCGCGGACACACCGAGATCTACCGCGGCAGCGAATACACCATCGACTTCATCCCCAAGGTGAAAATTGAAATCGTCACCGATGACAACCGCGTCGAGGAAATCATTGGTGCCATCATCAAGGCCGCCAACACCTCCAAAATCGGCGACGGCAAAATCTTCGTCTCCTCCATCGAACAAGCCATCCGCATCCGCACCGGCGAAACCGGCTCCGCCGCCGTCAGCCCCTCCGCCTCCTAGCTTTCGGCCTTTAGTCTTTGGCCTTTGTTCTTTTCTCCACCCACCATGCTCCGCCTTCTCCCCCTCCTGCTCTGCCTCGCTGCCGCCCCAGTCCAAGCGGACACTGCCAAGCCCGCCCCCGGCACCCAGGTGGCCCAGGAATTCACCACCATGCTGGCCGACGGCACAAAGGCCACCATGTCCTACTGGCTCTACCTCCCGGCCAACGCTGCCGCCAAGGACGCCAAGCTCCCGTTCGTCCTCTTCCTTCACGGCTCCGGCGAACGCGGCACCGATCTGGCCCTGGTCAAAAAACACGGCCCTCCCTCCCTCGCCGGCACCGGCAAAAACAAGGACATGGAAAGCTGCGTCATCGTTTCCCCGCAGTGCCCGGACAAACAATGGTGGGACACCAAGCTCCTCAAGCTCCTCTGCGATGACATCGTCAAAACCCAGCCCGTGGATCCGAATCGCCTCTACGTCACCGGCCTGAGCATGGGCGGATTTGGCACCTGGGCCCTCCTCGCCGAGAACCCCGATTTCTTTGCTGCCGGCGTGCCCATCTGCGGTGGTGGCGAAACCAAAACGGCGGAGAAATTCAAACACGTCCCCGTCTGGGCCTTCCACGGTGCCAAGGATTCCGCCGTCCCCGTCAAGGGAAGCGAAGAAATGATCGCCGCCCTCGAAAAAGCCGGCGGCAAACCCAAGCTGACCATTTATCCCGACGAAGACCACGCCAGCTGGGTTCCCGCCTACAACGACCCCGCGCTCTGGACCTGGCTCGTCGCCCAAAAGAAACCTGCGGCCAAGTAGCGCCGCACGGCGGTCCGCCGCCTCGCCATCATGGATCCCGCCGCTGCCGCCGAACTCGTCGCCCTCGACAAGCAGCACCTCTGGCATCCCTTCACTCCCATGCAGGAGTGGTGCGCCCCGGAACACGATCCCCTCATCATCACGCGCGGTGAGGGCGTCTGGCTCTGGGATCAGCATGGAAATAAATACCTCGATGGCAACTCCAGCATCTGGACCAACATCCACGGCCACCAGCACCCCTCCCTCAAGGCCGCCCTCATCCACCAGCTGCACCAGCTCGAGCACAGCTCCTTCCTCGGCTTCACCAACGAACCCGCCATCCGCCTCGCGGCCAGACTCACCGGCCTCTTCCCTCCCGATTCCCTCACCCGCGTCTTTTATTCCGACAACGGCTCCACCGCCATCGAATGCGCCCTGAAGATGGCCGTGCAGTATTGGCAGCTTCAGGGCAAGCCGGAGAAATGCGAATTCCTCGCCTTCGACAACGCCTACCACGGCGATACCCTCGGCGCCGCCACCCTCGGCGGCATTCCCGCCTTCCATGGCCGCTTCCAGCACCTCGGCTTCCGCGTCCACCACATCCGCGATGCCGAATCGCTCACCCACATCCCCGACGAAATCCTCGCCAAGCTCGCCGGCGTCGTCATCGAACCCCTCATCCAGGGCGCCGCCGGTATGAAACTCTGGCCCACCGGCATGCTGCGCGACCTCCGCCAGTGGTGCGACTGGCAGGAAACCTTTCTCCTCTGCGATGAAGTCATGACCGGCTTTGGCCGAACCGGCACCATGTTCGCCTGCCAGCAGGAGGACGTCATTCCGGATTTCCTCGCCCTCGCCAAAGGCATCACCGGAGGCTTCCTCCCCCTCGGTGCCACGCTGACCACCGAACGCGTTTTCAATGCCTTCCTCGGCAAAGCCGCCGAAATGAAAACCTTCTACTACGGCCACAGCTACTGCGGCCACCCCCTCGGCTGCGCCACCGCCCTCGCCAGCCTCCAAGTCTTCGATCAGGAAAACACCCTGGCCAACCTCCATCCAAAAATTTCCCACCTCACCACCCTCCTCACTTCCCTCCAGGCCGCCCACCCCCAACACATCGCCGCCACCCGACAACTCGGCCTCATCGCCGCCATCGACCTCATGGCCGATGCCCCC
>CALQSQ010000104.1 GCA_943333275.1 Akkermansia muciniphila | reverse complement strand
GCCGGCGAGGAATTCGGACAGGTTGGATTGTCCGTCGCCGTCATAGTCGTCATTGGCTCCCTGCGAGAGATCGCCAAAATAGGTTTGCTCCCAAGTGTCAGGCATTTGATCCGCGTCGCTGTCGGGATCGGGTGAGAAGAGGGCGTTTTGCACGGTGAAATTTTCCGAGCTGGTCGGGGTTGCCCCGCATGCGCCTTTGATGATGAGACGGGCGCTGACAAAGGAATCATCGATCGTGTAGGCGAGGTTGAACGTGTTGTTGATGGCTTTGTCGCCGTCTTCGAGCAGGGTATTGAATTCATCCTGGGCCTTGTGCAGGTTGTAGTCCGGGAGGCCGGTGCTTTGATAGCCATTCAATTTACCGACAACCCCGTTGGGACTGCTGGTGTCAAAGGGAACAATCAAATTGATGGTCTGCTGGGTCCCGAGTCCCTCGTCCAGCAGCAACTCCGCCACAAAGGTGTCGGCGGTTTCGAAATTGCTTCCGATGCTGGAGTCGCGGGCGATGAACTGGGCGGTGAAGGCAATATTTCCCGCATAGGCCGAGAGGTCCAGCATCGCGGAGGTGACACTGCGTTCCACGCCATCCGCGTTATTCATGAACAGGGTTCGAAGGGCGGGGTCGTTCTGCCAGTAGGAGCTGGGCAGGACCTCCAGCGTGGTGAGTTCCGTGGTGGGCAGGCCGAGATTGACCTGGCCAATCACATAGCGGGGGTGGGAGACGGTGACGGTGCGTGCGGGGATGGAAGTGTAATCCGGATCGGTAATGGTCACCACGGTGGAGCCGGTGGCGGACAGCGGTGCGGGGAGGGTGAGACTCACTAGCCCGGCGGTTCCGCTGGCGGGCGTGGCCGGACTGGCTGTCCAACGGTTGCTGCCGTTGGTTCCGGTGATAATGAGGTCGAAGGTGACGGTGTCATCTGCCAGGCCGGGACCATTCTCATGGCGGACCACATTGATGGGGGCACTCAGCGTCATGTTCGGCTGGGGAATGGTGAGGGTGACGGTTTTGGTCAGGCCGGGATAGCTGACATCGTAGAAAACAAGGTCCATGGTCGGTGTTGCAGGCAGCAGGCCACTGGTCACATTTTGGGATCCAAATGGTCCAGTGGCAGGGGAACTGCCGGGGCTGGTCCAGCCGGGTCCGCCATTGGTTCCGGCGATGGTGACATCGAACGAGAGGGTGTCGTCGGCCGGGTTGTCGCCATTGCGATTGCGGACGATGTTGATGGGGGCGGAGACGGCAAAGGATTGGAAGGGCAGGGGAATGGTGAAGGTGCTGGTGACGCCGGGGGACAGGGCATCCGTCAACGTGACCGATTTGGGACCTGACGTGTAAAGAAATCCTCCGAAGGAAACAGGGGTGGGGGCGCTATAGAGGCCGGAGGTAGTCGTCTCACCATTGACGACGGAAACGTTGCTGGTCCAGCCCGTGCTGGCTCCGAGGTTGGCAGGGGAGATGTTTACAGGGGCCGAAAATTTATCATCGGCAGCACTGGGAGTGCCCTGATTGTTGAGCTGCGACAAGCCTGCGAGCCTTGTGTAGAGCGATGCGGGCGGGACGCTGAAGTTGATGGACCTGAGGATGAAGGTCTCGTTGGCACTGTCGTTGACCCCGGTGATCACCAACTCGGCGCTGACGGCGGAGTCGGGAATCAATGCGCCGAGAGTGAAGGTATCGGTCCAGACCGAAGTGGCGGCGTGATCGGCGAGTTTGTTGAACTCATCGCGCAGTTTATTGCTGTCGTAATCGTTGGGAGCCGCAAGGGAGGTGAAGCCATTCATAAATTCTGTGGTGGCTGCCACGTCGGTGCTGCGGTCGAATTCCTTGATCAGGTTGATCGTTGTCTGGGAGAATAAACCACGGTTGAGGATGAGTTCTGCTTTGAAGATGTCGTCATTTTCAAAGTTCGAGCCCCCACTGCCGTCTTTGGCGTCAAAAAGAGCGGAGAAATACACATCGCCGCTGATGGAGGAGAGGTTGAGAGTCTCGGAATCAATTACGAATCCGGTGGGCATCTGGACGACGGCCTCCCCCTGGGTTTGGGAAAGGGTTCTGACAGCGGGGTCGACCACCCATCCGACCGATGCGCCCGAACGTCCAAGGGATAGAAAATTCATGGAGGCACCGGTCACGCTGGACTCGCCGATCACTGCCGGAGGATGCACGACCAGGTTTGCCTTGCAGGCGGCGTCCGCCCCGTCTGTGAAGACCAGCGTGGTGTCCTGCGTGGTGGCTGGGATCACCACGGTGGTGCTGGATCCGTAGGCGATGGGGGGGGAGGTGGTGGCGCCGAGCGACACGGTGAACGTGGTGCCAATATAAATACCCGTGGCCGAGACGGTGACAGAGCAGGTGTCGTCGGCCAGGTTGCCAAAGGTTCCGGCGTCATTGTAGGCGAAACTTACCGCCGCGGGTGTGATGGTGCACCATGGGGCAACGACCGGGGCGGCCACGGCGCAGCCATCGTTGAGGGTATCCACCACCGCACAGGTCAGGGTGTGCGTGGCATTGTTGAATTCGGAGATGGGCACACCGACAAAAGACTTGGCCACGCCATAGAAGCCCGTCTGCCCGATCAGGGAACTTCCAGCGGGTCCGGCGATCGTCCATGAATTGCCAACGCTGGTGCCGGTGGCATTGACGGTAAGATCGAAGTCGATGGTGTCATCCGAGGTCACGTTGGGCGTGCCCTGTTCGTTGCGGATGATGCCGGAGACACTGGCGGTGAGCGTGCAATTGAGTTCCTCAAACTGCACACTCAAATCATCGATGCCCATGTAGGCATCCGATCCACCATCATTCACATTTAAAAAGCGCAGCGCGATGAACCTGCCGGGGTCCACGGTGATGGGCATCGGCACGGTGGGGATGGAAAGCGCCTGGGAAATGGTGGTTTCCAGGGCGGGGGTGTGCACCTGCGAATCCGCGCCCGCAGGAGTGGTATAGTCCAGCACCGGGATGGCGGTGTATCCGGTCAGGCCGGCGGCGACGGCTGGACTGATGCCCCCGGTGATGGCCGCGAGGGTATCGGCCTTCAGGTAGCTGACGCTGATTTTCTCCAAATTCGCACTCGCACTGTTGTGGCGGTATGCCTCACCCTTGAATGACACCTGCTTCAAGCGCACTTGGTTGGTGGCGTGAGTGTTGGTAAAGATGACCACATGGGAATACTCTCCCTGCGCTGTGGTGGGAGTGGAACCGAGTGCACGGTCCAGGCTGGCGGCGGCTCCCAGGTTATAGAGGTTGGCCGACCAGGTCCCGGATCCGTCGCTGGCGACGATCGTCGGCAGGGTCAGGGTGGCGGAGCGATTCAGCCACCATCCGGGAAGTGAGCCGTCCTGAACCCACGTCACGCCAGACGGGAGCGAATCAAAATTTTGTGAGTACGTGGACGTGCCAGGCACGAACACTGGGGCGGAAATCAAGGATGACGAGGTCATCGAGAGGACAAGGATTCCAAAAGCGGTCGGGATTTTCATGAGACACGGGGGCGGTTGAATGGAGCTGAGTGGATTTCTTGGAGAGAAGGAATTCGCTTTATTTCAGAGGACTCTAGCAGAAATGTGATCCGCAAAGCAAGATTTTTGACTTCGGGAAACCTCCTAAGGGAGCATCACATGGATGCCCCAAAGTGCCGTAATCAGCGGAACCTACCCAGCTTCAATGGTGTCGAGCATGGCCAGGGCTTTTGCGTAGCTTTGACTCTCCATGAAGTGACGCAGGCGTGGGGGGAGGTTGGGAGCCAGCGCGCTCTGCTGATGGAAGATGGATTCGGAGATTTTCCGAAGGGCCTGGAGTTGCGAGGTTGGATCACGGTCGCGCCAGGCGGTGTCGGCAATGATCTCGAGGCGGCGGCGGAGGGCGTCGCGGAGAGTGGAGAGTTCGGGGGGCAGGCTCATGCGGCTGAGGGTTTGCGGAATTTTCCCGTTACGAGAAACAGCCAGAAGGGGACGTTGATGTAGAAGATGGCGAGGAGCCACTCGTTGTAGTAAAATTCCAGGGCCATAAGCTGGGCGATCATCAGGTGCATGACGAGGAGACCTATGCCGAAGAGGGCGAGGAAACGGCGATTGAAAAGCGCGACGAAGCAGAGCAGTTCAAGGAACAGGCCAACCGAAAAGAGAATGCAGGCCAAGGTGGGGTGGGTGTTCACGGCATCGGCGGCCCAGGAAATGACGGCGGGGGGGTCCAGCGTCTGGTAATATTTCAGGAGCCGGTTTTTCTCAAACTGGAGGCCGATGAACCTGACATCGGTGAACCACTGCCCCTTTGAAATCCAGAGTTTGGAAATGGCGGAAACAACGTAGGCCGTGGCCATGAGTTGCTGCACGAGGTAGATGGCCAGGCTGCGGCCTTTTTCCTCCACGCTTTCCAGAGGGGTCCGGGCCGGCCGGAAAAGCGCGCCAGGGTTCTGCAAGCAATGTCCCAGCCACTGCCAGCGACTCTTCATGCGCAGGCCAAGTTCCCTGCGCCGCCACGCCTGCCAGTATTCAGCCAGACCGGCCAAGCCCACGCCCAGCAGGGCCAAGACGAGAATCTGACTGGTGTGCCAGACGTTGTTGCCCTGCGAATTTTCCAGGGTGCCGATCATGATTTGTAAAAACGCCAGTCCAAACGCCGCCAGCACGGGCGTGAGGCCGAGGCCAAGGAGCACGAGCAGGATGAGGGCTGCGAACGCAACTTGGGGAACATGCTCCGGATGATTCACCCAGGTCACGTCCATGAATTGCGCCAGGCCGCGTGGCTTGGGCTGCGTGGTGAAATCCGGGCCCCGGCCGGTCGCGGTGGCGAAATGCAGGGCATCATAACCCGCCAGGCGGAATGATCCATAGAGGGTCAAGACCAGAAGCCAGCGCATGATCCACCATTCGTAGGCGGCGTAGAGGATTTTGCCGGGATGCACCCAGCGGGACCATTTTGAAGTCATGCTCATGGCGTGATGGAGAGTGAGTTCCGGGAACCTTCCGCCACGAGCGTTTTGGCAAGCTCGGCCCTGCCGCCGCCCGGGGGCAGCCGCAGCACTCCTTCGTAGAGGCGGATTACCGTATCGGGGTGCTCCGCCGACCACGTCGCCGCGCGGGTCTTGAGAAATTCCACCAGCGCCGCCTGACCAGCCTCCTGCTTGATCGCGAGGTCGGCGTCGGAAATTTTCACCCCCTTGCCGGAGGGCTTTTTCTTCTGCCAGATGTCCTTGAGCCGACCGTAGTAATCCTTCTTGGAGGCAGTGGCACCGGAGGTGGTCATGGAATCGATGCGGATGGGCTGGTCGCTGGCATCGGTGAAAAAGGTGATGATCGGAGCGTCTGAAAATTCGGCATACATGGGAAAGGCCGAGAGTGGGTAGAACTCCGTGCGGTATTTCTGCAGGTCATCGGCCTCCGGCCAGGCGATGTGCAGCGGCTGGCCGGCGGGTTTCTCGATGATGAGGAAACAAAGCAGACCAGCGATGAGTCCGGTTTTGAAGGGGAAGGCCGCGAGGAATTTAGCGAGCATGCAGCCACCCTACGGACAGGTAGGGTGGCGTCAACGCCATTCCCTGCTGGGGTGCCGGGAACATCAACCAAAAACGAGTGCCTTGATGGACACTCGTTTTGTTGGGTGGGATGAATTTTGGGACCGTGCCTGTAGCCGCTGTGCTAGCTGGCCGATTCCATGCCCTTGTGTCCGAGCTGCTTGACCGTGCGGTTGAGCTGTTCGAGTTCAATGGGTTTCTTGATGACGGTCACCGGGCCGCGCTGGAGGATTTTGCTGAGGATTTCGCCATCGGGATAGCCTGTGATGATGACGATCGGCAGGTCCGGATGGAGGTCCTTGATGCGGGCATAGACTTCGTCGCCGGAGATGTCCGGGAGCTGCAGGTCCAGAAAGACCATGTCGAAACGCTGTTTGTCGGCATGGGCAATGGCCTCGGCTCCGGTTCCGACTACGATGCGGCCGAATCCGGCTTTTTTGAGAAATTGCTTAAAAATGTTTTGGAGAGCGGGGTCGTCATCCACCACCAGCACGGTGGGTTGTCCGGCTTGGTCATTACGAAGTACGTCACGATCCAGCAGACTGCGCTTGATGCGCCAGCGTCCGCCGATTTGCACGGCGGGAAGTTGGCCTCGTTGCACGAGATAATAGACCGTGGGGAGTGGAATGCGCAGGTATTCTGCGGTTTCCTTGACGGTCATCAATTCTGGAGATTCTTCGGCCATAATGTTGTATTGTTAACTGGATCTGGGTTGTTTTTGTGATTGCTCTTAGAAAGTCGTGTTTTGGCAAAGACACCGCAATCAGTCGATGGAATTGGAATTTCCATAACTAAATTGCTGGTGATTTCACTAATTATAATTCAATCCTCGCGAGTTTGCAAGTATTTTCATAATTGAAGTTTATTTTTATCGAATCTGAGAACCTCCAGTGATCCGGACCAAGGCTAGAATCTTCGGAAACTCCCGCGCCCATGGAGGCAGACTGAAAGTTCTGGCAGTGCCCAAAAGTGCGGGAGCTTTCGAGAAGTCCCCTTAGGGGCGCCGGATGGCGAGCAGCAGGTTGGATTGACCGGCGTTGAACTTGTAGCCGACTCCAAAATTGATATTTTCCACGCTGAGTGCCTGGTTTTCGTAAGCTGATTTGAGGTCGGGTTGGAAGTTTTCCTGAAAAATATCGAGAACGCCGGTGTAGGTCCCGTAGAGTCGGACGTCCCAGGGCGGATTCGGGAAAAGGCGGAATGGGATCCCACTGTCATCCTGGAGGACAGCGGGACTTGCATTAAGAATGGCTGAACGGATGTTGGAGAATCCTTCCGAGTGCATGAGATACGACGCGCTCTTTAAATAGGTGGGGCTGGAACCAAAACTTGCGGCAAATTTGAGAAAGGGGGCGTTGGGAGAAAGAGAATCGTTAGCAAGGTTTTGCTGGAAATAATAAATATTTTTTCCCCTGCCGAAGTGCCCCTTGCAACGGATGTGGTATCCCTTGCCTCGCCCGTTGGTTTCGAGAACCTGACCACGGGGATCGAGATCGATAGGGACGACCGAATCCACTTCGATGCCCAGACGTGCGAGGAAGACGAGCATGATGGGGAGGGTGCCCTTGAATTCGGTGCGTTGCAAATCCACCCGCATGTCCTTGGTGATGAAAAAGCTGCAATTCAATGCCGTGGTGATGGCGGTGGAGAGTCCATCCAGCCCGGTCTCACGCTGTTCGGTGGAGAGCTGGCCGATATTGGGCAGGGGATCGGCCCCTTCCAAGCCGCACAGGATGTAGTTCTGCGCATCCGGAAAAAAGGCCGTGGCGAAGAGGATGTCGGGCCCGCTGAACGGATAGAATACCGTGCTGGCATTGCGGAGCGGACCCAGCTCCCGCCGGGAAAAGGCGTCGATGCGCGGCTGCCGATAACTGGAGAATTGCCGCCATAACTCGTTGATGTTGGCTTGGTGGAGTTTCCATCGGGGGGAGTCGCGGGCGGGTCCGAGCACCGAGTTGATGCCACCTGGCAGACCGGCCATGTAGCGGGCGGCGTCGTTGAGATCGCTGACCCAGGACAGCGTGGTCGTGGGCCCGAGCGGGATTTCCGCCCGGCGGATTTCATTACCGGAAGGGTCAAAGTCGACGGCCCGGGCGATCGGGGGCAGGTTGTTGGGGTGCCGCAGTATCGGCAACTGGCAACCTCCCAGTAGCATGAAAATAGCCGTTAGAAAAATGAGGCGAAGGGGTGGGGGAGGAAGGATTTTCATGATTTCTGGCAGTGGAGTCTCCTCCAATTGGTTGAAGCAACAACCCTATTTTCAATATTTGATGGTTGCCGAATGCCCTAAATGGGGAGATATTAGTCGATCTTCAATGTTTGGTTCAACTTATATTATTCCCATGAAATTGACCGCCACCTGCCTACTTTGTGTTTTGTGCACGGCCCCGGGTCTACGGGCAGGACAAACCCCCGTGGTTCCACCGGTTGAGGCCGCGGAAGCCACCGGATGGGAAAACGAAATCCTGCTGGGGTATGATTCCCACTATGTATTCCGTGGAGAAATGCTCCAGAAGAACGTGGGTTGGGCGCAGTGGTCACTGGATGTGCCGCTGTCGGATACGCTAAATCTTAATGTGAATCCATGGTATTACCACGACCTGGATTCCGACTTCAACGAGTTCGATCTCAACGTCACCCTCTCGGCGAGTCTGGGCACCTACGAGGTGGCCGCGGCCTACAACGGATATTATTATCCGCGCGGTGGGCTGGGCAATGGCGAGGGGTTGGGGGATGAGCAGGAGTTTGCCCTTTCCGTGGCGCATGACATTTTCAGTCTGAAGGCCACGGCACTGGCGGCATACAACGTGGGGCGCGATGGCTACTACTTCGAACTGCTGGTGGCCCAGCCCTATGAAATCAACGATACCTTCTCCGTGGAATTGGGAGTGGCCGTGGGATTTGACGCCAATTATTTCGCTAGCGGCATGGGTTTCAACCACGTGCAGGCCATGCTGTCGTTTCCGATCAAGCTTACTGAATCGATTGAACTCAAGCCCTACGTTGCGGGAAATTTCCCCGGCGCGCATCTGGATTACGAGGACACCCGACTCTTTGGCGGCGTGCAGCTGGGCTTTTCATTCTAGGAAATCCGCTGATGGCAGCTGAGATTTCCCGTTGGACTTCGTGGTAAATTTCCCCGATGCAGTGGGCATGATTCCCATTTCCATTACCTACGACGGCGATCTGCGCTGCACCGCCCAGCATGGCCCCTCGGGTGCTGTGATCGTGACCGATGCCCCGGTCGATAACCACGGCAAAGGCGAGGCGTTTTCACCCACCGATCTCACGGCCACCTCCCTCGGCTGCTGCATGGCGACGGTCATGGGCATCGTCGCCCAGCGCAAATCCATCGATCTCAAGGGTATGAAAATCGAGGTCGGCAAGACCATGACCGCCAGTCCGCCGCGTCGGATTGCCCGGCTGGATGTGACTCTTTACCTGCCGATTCCCAGAGACCACCCCGACCGCGAACTGCTGGAGGCCACCGCGCACTCCTGTCCAGTGCACCGCAGTTTGCATCCGGACATCGAGCAGGTCGTGACCTTTGTTTATCAATAGGCGCGAAGCCCGCTATTTCACCCTGCTGACACGCTTGACGCTGTGATCCGTCACCGTGATCCCGATGGCGGAGCGCCCTTTGGCGGCGACCTCGGCCATGTTGAGGACGATTTCCAAGCTCTTGAGGCGGGGAGCAGGGTTGAGGAAGACGGTGAGCTTCTGGGCGGCGCTTTCCTCCTCGGTGTCGTGCACATTGAAATAGAGCACCTTGCTGCCCTTGGTGCCCTTGGTCAGATCATAAACGGTATCGCGCGTGACGCCGCCGACCTGGAAACGCTTCACATAGACCCGGCCCTGGCGGCCATCGCGATAGACCATGGTGTAAACGGGCGTGCGGTCCTTGTTGAAAATGGCGACGTGCTGAGGGAGGCCGAAAAAGGCCTTTTCGGTAACCTTGCTGACCTTCATGGTGCCATCCTCGAGGAAGACAACGATGTCATCGAGCCGTGAGCATTTGCAGAGCGGATCGCCGGTGCGTTTCATGCCGTAACCGATGAACCCCTCCTGCCAGTCGACGTTGAGCGTCTCCGTCGCCACCGCCGCCTCGCTAGCCGCCACGCGCGTGAACGAGGTGATCTCTGTTTTGCGCTCGCGGCCCTTGCCGAACTTGGCTTTCAAATCGCGGTAATAGGCGACGGCGTATTTCGTGAGGTTCTCGAGGTGATGCTTGGTCTCCGCGATTTCCTTTTCCAAACCTTTCAAATATTCATCCGCCTCGAAGCTGTTGAACTTGGAAATGCGTTTAATGCGGATTTCGGTGAGGCGCGTGACATCATCATCCGTCACCTCCCGGCGGAAGAGCTTCAGGTATGGGCGCAGACCTTTCCAAATGGCGATCATGACCGCCTCCCACGTGGCGCATTCCTCGATGTCCCGGTAGATGCGTTTCTCGATGAATATTTTCTCCAGGCTGCTGAAATGCCATTTCTCCTCCAGTTCGCTCAGGCCGATTTCCAATTCCTGCTTCAGAATATTACGCGTGTGGTCCGCGGCGTATTTGAGGAGCGTGGTGACGTTGGTAAAAATTGGTTTCTCCCCCTGAATCACGCAGGCATTCACACTGATGCTCACCTCGCAGCTGGTGAAGACGTAGAGCGCATTCAGGATATCGCCAGCCTCGACGCCTGCGGGCAGGTGGACGAGGATTTCGACAAACTCTGCCGTCAGGTCCTCGATTTTGGCGATCTTGATCTTCCCTTTGTCGTTGGCGGCGAGAATGGAGTCCACGAGACTGCTGGTGGTGATGCCGAAGGGGATTTCCGTGATGCGCAGGAGGTTCTTTTTCTTCGTTTCCTCGATCCTGGCCCTGACCCGGATTCTGCCGCCACGCGCGCCATCGTTGTATTCCGTGGCATCCATGAGGCCGGCCGTGGAGAAGTCGGGCAGGAGCACCGGGGTGCGGCCGCGGAGGCATTCGATGGCGCCGTCGATGAGTTCGATGAAATTGTGGGGCAGGATTTTGCAGGCCAGACCCACCGCGATGCCCTCCACCCCCTGCGTGAGAAGCAGGGGAAACTTCACCGGCAGGGTGACCGGCTCCTTTTTGCGGCCGTCATAGCTGAGCTGCCATTCGGTAATCTTGGGGTTGAACAGGATCTCGTGGGCGAACTTGGAAATGCGGGCTTCGATATACCGCGGGGCGGCGGCGTTGTCTCCCGTGGCCACGTTGCCCCAGTTCCCCTGGGTATCGAGGAGGAGTTTTTTCTGACCGAGGTTGACGATGGCATCCACGATGGCCATTTCTCCGTGCGGATGGTATTGGGTTGCTTGTCCGGCGATGTTTGCCACCTTGTCCAGCCGTCCATCGTCCATGATTTTCATGGCATGGAGAATCCGGCGCTGCACTGGCTTGAGTCCGTCATTGATATGCGGAACGGCGCGTTCCAGGATTACATAACTGGCGTAATCCATGAACCAGTTGCCATACATTTCCCCCACATGCCCCATCCGCCGGGGCGTCTGGCCCTTGGCGGCCATGGGGACGAAGGGATGGCTCACCTCGAGGCTGGTGGCATCGGCGGATTCGTCCTCGGTGCCGGCAGCCTCCGGTGCGGCTGGGTCATCGAGATTGAGCGAGAGCTGGTCTTCGGGGTCGATCGGTGGGGTCGGCATGTTGGTCTGAGGAAAATAAATCGGGCTGACGTTGCCACTAAGGAGAAACTTTCCCCACTGTGCAAGGCCCAAAACACACCCTGCTCAAGTCCCCAATCCCCGATTGCATTGTCTTCCCGAGGCACGAAACAGGCCCTGACCCATGCGACAGACCCCCCAGAAGGAAGAATTGCATCCCCGGAATCGCTTCCGGGGCGGCTATGATTTTCCGCAACTCGTTGCCGCCTGCCCGGAGCTGGGGGACTACGTGGCCAGAAATCGCCATGGCACGGATTCCGTGGACTTTTCCGATCCGGCGGCGGTGCGACTGCTCAACCAGGCTCTGTTGAAAAGGGCCCACGGATTGCAGTTTTGGGACATTCCTCCGGGGCACCTGTGCCCGCCAGTTCCGGGTCGCAGCGATTACCTTCACCTCCTGGCGGATTTGTTTTCTGAGGATGGGAAATCGGCCATTCCACGGGGGGAATCCGTGCGGATCTTGGATATCGGGGTTGGGGCCAATGTGATTTACCCCCTCATCGGTGCCAGCGAATACGGCTGGAGTTTCGTGGGGTCGGACATCGATCCCGCCGCGCTGAAATGGGCCCGAAATTTGGCGGCGGCAAATCCAACGGTCTCCAGTCTGATTGACCTCCGGCTCCAGACGAATCCCCGTGCCTTTTTCACCGGTGTCATCCAGCCAGGCGAGAAATTCCACGCAAGCGTGTGCAATCCTCCCTTCCACGCCTCGCCTCAGGAAGCTGCCGCAGGCTCGCGCCGCAAAATTCAAAATCTGAAGGGGCAGCGCATGGCCAGATCAGCGCAGCCCCTCCTGAATTTCGGAGGCAAAAGCGGCGAGCTGTGGTGCCCTGGCGGGGAACTGGCCTTTGTGCAGCAGATGATTCTTGAAAGTATTCATTTCCGCACGAATTGCCAGTGGTTCACGAGCCTGATTTCCAAGAGTGCCCATCTTACGCAGTTGTATCAAACTTTGCGGGAGGTCGGGGCCGCCGACGTCCGGACCATTGCCATGGCCCAGGGACAGAAAAAAAGCCGCATCCTGGCGTGGACGTTTGGAGGTCCATGAATTGTGTTAGGATCGTCGGAATGAAGCGGCAAACTGGCTAATACCGACCCACCTTCCACTCCTCCACGGCTGAGCGCGGCAGCTCTCCGAGGAACGGGGAGGCTTTCTGCCAGAGGTCGCCGTCGTAGGCTTTGGGCCAGGTGCGGGGGTAGGTGAGGTAGAGTTGGTCGCGGGCGCGTGTCACGGCCACGTAGAAGAGGCGGCGTTCCTCCTCCAGAGAATCCTGGCCACCCTCCTCGATGGCCCGTGGATTGGGAAACATGGAATCGGTGAGCCAGATGAGGAAAACGACGCGCCATTCCAGTCCCTTGGCCTGGTGGATGGTGGAAAGGACAACGGTGTCGTTGTCCCTGCGCTTCTGCTGGGACTCCGCCGCCTCCGGGCCGCTGAGCAGGGCCAGTTCGCTGAGGAGATCCTGCACAGAATCGTATTTGTCCGCAAAGCGCATGAACTGTTCCAGATCCTGGCGGCGCATTTCCGCATTTTCAAACGTGGCCTCGAGGTATTCCTCATACACTCCCTCAAGGATGGATTTCATCATGGCCGAGGGTGGATTCCAGCCGCCCGCGCAATCCACGAGTTCGTCCAGGGTAAAGGCCAGTTGCGTCCAGTCCTTGCGGGCCTTGGGCGGGATCTTCATTTCGCACATGAGGTGGGAGAAATTGTGCAGTGCGGCCTCGGTGAGCGCCGGGAGCTGACGCCGCCATTCGCGAAAAAGTTTCGAAGCCGAGACATCGCCAATCCCATCGATCATTTTGACAAGCCTTTCGAACGATGCCTCATCGCGCGGATTGATGGCGAAGCGCAGGAATGCGGTGAAATCCTTGATATGCGCCTGCTCAAAAAACTTCAGGCCGCTGGTGACCGTGAAGGGAGTGTCCATCTGGGTGAGCTGCAGCTGCACTTCCATGCTTTGAAAATGCGCCCGATACAGCACCGCCATTTCCGAATACGGCACGCCTTCCTCCGCCAGTTCCTGAATGCGCTGCCCCACAAACATGGCCTGTTCGGCCGGGGATCCCAGCGCCACCAGGGCCGGCCGCTGGCCGGTGGCGGCGCGCGTCGGCATGAGTTCCTTCTCAAACTGGCGGTCGTTCACCTTGATCGATGCATTCGCCAGCGTGAGCACTTCCGGCACACTGCGGTAGTTGGTTTCAATGCGGAAGATCGTGGCCTTGGGATAGCGTTGCGGGAACTCGATGATGTAGCGGAAATCCGCCCCCCGCCAGGAGTAGATCGACTGCGCGTCATCGCCCACCGCCATGATGTTGCCATGCTCCCCGGCCAGCAGATCGACCAGTTCCCCCTGCAGTGCATTCGTGTCCTGATACTCGTCGACGAGGATGAATTGGAATTGAAACTGATAGGACTTCAACACCTGGGGATTTTCCTTGAAAAGCCTCAGCGCGAGCAGCAGCAGGTCATCGAAATCCACCGCGTTGGCCAGCTGCTTTCGTTCACGATAGAGTTCGGCCACTTTCCCAATGTGGGAGATGACCTCCTCGTCCTCACTGAATTCTGTGGCGATAATGGTGGCAAGCACGGAGCGGGTGTTTGCCGCCAGGCTGATCAGACCAAGGATGACCGAGGCCTTGGGGAATTTGCGTTTGGTGGCTTTCTCCGCAGCTTCGGCGATGCCCTTTTCCTTGATGATTTTGGTGAGGAGGGACTTCTGATCCTCGCTGTCGAGAATGGAAAAATCCCGGGAGAGTCCGACCTTCGTGGGATCGCGCCGCAGGATGCGATTGCAGATGGAGTGAAACGTCCCACCCCAGATGCCGGCGGATTTCCCCGGCAGCAACGTTTCCACGCGCTCCATCATTTCCCGTGAAGCCTTGTTCGTGAAGGTCAGAAGGAGGATGTTCTGCGGTGCGATATGATTCTGCAGGAGGTAGGCCACGCGATACGTCAGCGTGCGCGTCTTGCCACTGCCGGCCCCGGCGATGACCAGCGACTGGCCCGGCTTGGAGCGGACCACCGCCAGCTGCTGCTCGTTGAGTTCGGCGGCGAAATTGATGACATTATCATCCTCCGGCGGGGAGGTCTGGGGAGCGGCTCCCTTGAGATGGTACTCACGAGCCATGGAATCAGGGTGAAAGGGTGGACAAGTTGAAAAGTGGGTTGGGCAGACCGGCTGACGTTCGGGGAAAGAATTGCGCCGATGGGATCATAGTAAAAACACTTCCCCCTCCCTGTCGAAGGCAATTTGTTGCGGAGGGGAGGATTTAGCGGGCTTCCCTCGCTTCCTCATGCTGACCGTGACGACCGAAACACGCGGTGCAGGGGCGATGGCATCAAATGCCGCCGAACCGCCGCTGGCGCTGCTGGAACTGGCCGACGGCTTCGAAGAGGTCGGCGTGGAGGAAATCGGGCCAGAGCTTGGGGAGGACGACGAGTTCGGCGTAGCTGATCTGCCAGAGGAGGAAGTTGGAAAGGCGCATTTCGCCGCTGGTGCGAATGAGGAGTTCGGGGTCGGGGTAGTCCTTCGTGTAAAGGTGCCGGCTGAATAACGCGGCGTCCAAGGTTGTCGGGTCGAGAGTGCCGGCCTTGGCCTCCTGGCAAAGCGTTTGCACGGCATCGAGAATCTCTTCGCGCGATCCGTAGCTCAGGGCAAGGATCATGGTGAGGCCGGTATTCTGACGGGTGGTGGCGATGGTTTCGTCGAGTTGCCGGCGGCTGGCCTCGGGGAGTTGGCAGAGTCTGCCGATGGTCTGGAGGCGGACATTTTTCTCCATGAGGGTGGCGGTTTTTTCGACGAGGAATTGATTCAGCAATTTCATGAGCGCCTCGATTTCCATGGCCGGGCGTTTCCAGTTCTCAGTGCTGAAGGCGTAGAGCGTAAGAAACTCCACACCAATCGATTGGCAGGCCTCGACACAATTGACCACGGCATCCGCCCCGGCGCGGTGCCCCCGGGGACGCATCCATCCGCGTTGTTTGGCCCAGCGTCCATTGCCATCCATGATGACCGCGATGTGGCGGGGGATGGAACCGTGGGTCAGGAGTTCGGAAACGGAGGGCATGGGGGGACGAGGCGGCGAGTGTCCGATTCCCTTGGCGCAGATTGGCGGGAATGCACCTGAATTATGGACAGGGAAAAAGATCGGCGTCCCCTCAGGACTGGACGACAAGGTGGGCCTCCATGTCGCCCTCGTGCTTGGTGGGAATGGTGCAGGGGGCGGTGGGGAAGATGTCCTTCACCGTTTCCCAGGTCCGGGGGCCAAGCAGAATTTCATTGGCCTTGGCTCCATCGCAATAGCGCGAGGCCTTGTTGACGGTGTCGCCGATGACGGTGAATTCCAGTCGTTCGGAGGCGCCGATGAATCCGTGCAGCACCTCGCCGGTGTGAACACCGATCCCAATTTCGCACAGTGGCAGACCGTCGGCGCGGCGGCGATCATTGATCTCAGTCATCGCCCGGCGCATGCAGATGGCGCAGCGCACGGCGTTCTCAGCGTGTTTGGCATCCTGCTCCGGACTGCCGAAGACGGCCAGGATGGCATCGCCGATGAATTTATCGATGGTGCCATCGTGCTGGAAAATGATGTCGCCCAGAAGCGAGAAATAATCATTGAGCATGAGGACCACGGCATGCGCATCGAGTTCCGCGCTGACCCTGGTGAAGCCGCGCAGGTCCGACATGAGGATGGTGACGTCGCTCTTCTCCCCGCCGGGCTGCAGTTTTCCCTCGCGGGACTTTTGGAGGAGCTTGCCGCGCAGCTTGGGGGAGAAATTGCCGAGGAGGTTTTCGAGCGTGCGGTTGTTTTGTTCGATCGATTCCTGAAGCAGTTGATTGGCGACGGCTGAGGCGGCGTAGTGGGCGACGAAGATGAGGAACTGGAGATCATCCTCGCGGAAGGCATTGGCCCGTTGCTGGTTGTCCACGCAGAGGACGCCCACGACCTTTCCCTTCCAGAGCAGCGGCACGTACATGCCGGTGCGGATTTTCAAATTTACAATGCTCAGCGTGGGATCCAACTCCTCATGGTCCTGCCAGATGAAACCTTTCTTCTCAAGGGCGGCACGCTTGACGAGGGTCCGGCTGATGGGGGACTGGTCGGCAGGGAGGCTGGCCTGGAGCGACAACTTGCCGGTCAGGGGTTCGATGATGAGGAGGGCTCCACGTTCGGCTCCGGAGATGAGGGCGATGACGCGATTCAAAATCAGGCTGTATAATTTGGCCAGGTCCTGTTCGGCGGCAAACTGGAGGGGCAGATCGTACAGCATTTCCAGGCGCTTCGACGTCTTCTCGTTGACGCCCTTCATCTGGAGCGTGCCACGGTCGGTGGCATCGATCATGGCCGTGATGTGACTCTCCTTCTCCGCGCCCTCCTGCTGGGCTCCCTCGGCCGATTCCCTGCCCGCGATGCGCTGGGGATCGAAGGTAATGGCGGCGCTGCCGAAATGGATCGTCTGCAGGCGCTCGAAGCGTCGTGTCTGGGTGATCCGCTCCAGCCCCACGCGGGTGCCCGAGGCGCTGCCGAGGTCCTCGATGATGAAAAATTTGTCGCCGACGGTGAGTCGGGCATGCCGGCGCGAGACATCCAGACCCTTGAGGACGATGGCACAACTCAGGTCCCGGCCAATGTCATAGGTCCCTGGTGGGAGGGTCATATGCCGGGGATCGCCGGGGGATTCATGAATCGAAACGTAAAAGGTAGCAGCCATCGGGCAGGAGTTTGCCAGAATTTCCGAAGGATACAACCCGGATGAATGCCGTGCGTGCGGCTCAATGCCGGGATGCAACTCACTGCTTGCTTCCCGCACCAACTGGCGCATTGCATGGGAAATGACTTCCCCCGCAGCCGATGCCCCCGTCCCCACCGATCGCTCGATCTGGCGCAAGCTGGATGCCCTGGGGCTGTTGAGTCCGGTGGTGGTGGTGGTGTGGATGCTGGTGATGGCCCGGGTCTCAAGTGGTGCGATCAGGCTGGAACTGCCCCATTTCCGCAATTTTTATTTCTGGAATGCACTCGGCCTCGCCGGACTGGCCTGGGGGCTTGGCCTGCTGGTGCGCGGCGTGCGTCGGGAACTGGGTGCGGTGGCCATGGGGATCAGCCTGGTTTTGATGGTGGGGGTGTGCGCGCTGGCGGGTGTCTCCATGAGCCGGATCATTGTGCGCGATTTTACTCCGCTCTTTGCGCTGGCGGCCTTTTATCTGGGCATGGAGCAAATGGGGCGGCAGGAGCGCGGGGCGCAGTCGCTGACCGTGATGGTGGGGGCATTTTTTGGCGCGGTCGTCTGGATCGCGCTGCGATCGGATGATCCCGGTCCGGTGGGGATGATCGTCCGCGGATGGATGGCCATGGGATGTTTTGCAGCGGTGTGGCTGGGACTGCGCACTCCCCATATGGCGCGGCCGCTGCTGCAACTGCCGCAGGGTGTGGTGGGCGGGTATTTGTTTGCCGTGGCCATCGGAGTTCCGAGCATGGCATGGGATGGGGAGATAGGGCAATTATTACGCGGCGAAGCCACGCTGATGGTCGCGATGGTCATGGGACTGACGCTGTGGGTGCGGCGGATGGCGGGTCTCGGTGACGGGCAGGAGCGGACGCTGCTGGTGCGCCTGATTCCGCTGTCGTTCTGTGCCGCACTGGGCCTGCTTTATCCGTTGTGGATGGCCTCACCGGGATCGGCGCGCTGGCTTTGGGGTGCTTTGGGAGGGGTGCTGGTTTCGCTGCTGGTATTTTGTGTGGTGCACCGGAAATTTTCCGCTTCCGGCATCAGCGCCTGGCTCTGGCTCACATGGGTGGTCCCGGTCGTGCTGATCTTTCTCTAACCCGCATTTCCTCTTTACAGACAGGCATTCTCCGACAATCTGCCCTCCCTTGGCCAGCAATCTCGCTCTTGATTTTTCCCAGCCATTCCTCCCCACCATCCCCATTAAAATTTATGCAAAAAAGTGACTTCGGATTGATTGGCCTGGCCGTGATGGGCCAGAATCTCGTGCTCAATGTCGAAAGCCGCGGCTTCCAGGTGTCGGTGTATAACCGCACCACCGCCGTGACCGATCAATTCATCGCCGACAACCCCGGGAAAAAGCTCGTCGGGGCCAAAACCCTGGAGGAATTCGTCGGGAGCCTGGCCAGTCCCCGCAAGATTCAGATCATGGTCAAGGCCGGCGCTCCCGTCGATGCCGTGATCGACCAACTCGTTCCCCTGCTCGACGAGGGCGACATCATCATCGATGGCGGAAACTCCCTCTATACGGACACGGAACGCCGCGATGAAGTGCTCTCGCAAATGGGCCTGCGGTTTATTGGCGCCGGTGTCTCCGGTGGTGAGGAAGGGGCGCTCAAGGGGCCCTCCATCATGCCCGGCGGCCCCGCCAGCACTTGGGAGGTCATGAAGCCCATTTTCGAAAGCATCTCTGCCAAAATCGACGGCGTGCCATGCGTCACTCACATCGGTCCCGGCGGTGCCGGCCATTATGTGAAAATGGTCCACAACGGTATCGAATACGGCGACATGCAGCTCATTTGCGAAGCTTATAATATCTTCAAGGCCGCCGGATTCACGGCCGATGAGATGGCCAAAGTTTTCACCGATTGGAACAACGGGGAGCTTGAGAGCTACCTGATTCAAATCACTTCCAAAATCTTCGAGGAAAAGGATGCCGAGACCGGAAAGCCGATCATCGATGTCATCGTCGACAAGGCCGGTCAGAAAGGCACCGGGCAGTGGACGCTCGAAAATGCCGTGGAAAATGCCATCGTCATCTCCACCATCAACGCCGCCGTTGAAGCCCGGATCCTTTCCTCCAAGAAGGCCCAGCGCGTTGCCGCCAGCAAAGAACTCCGCGGCCCCAAGGCCAGCATCACCATGGAAAAGGCCGACCTCATCGCCAAGGTTCACGATGCCCTCTACGCCAGCAAGATCATCAGCTACGCCCAGGGGCTCGACCTCATCAAGACCATGGGGGAAAAGAAAAACTGGGGGCTCGATCTCAGCGCCATCGCCCGCATCTGGCGCGGCGGCTGCATCATCCGCGCCCGTTTCCTCAATCACATCACCGAGGCCTACGAGCGCAATTCCGGCCTCGTCAATCTCGTGCTCGATCCCTTCTTCAAGGAGGTGCTGAATCGCACCCAGCAAAACTGGCGCGATACCGTGGCCCTCGCCGTCACCAACGGCATCCCCGTCCCCGCCTTCAGCGCCAGCCTGGGTTATTTCGACAGCTACCGCGCCGAACGCCTCCCGGCAAACCTGCTGCAAGCCCAGCGCGATTTCTTCGGTGCCCACACCTACGAGCGCCTCGACAAGCCCGCCGGCCAGTTCTTCCACACCGACTGGCCGGACGTCGTCGGCTAGTCGTGACTGTCTGCAACGGGGATCGGGCAATCTGGTGAAGTTAACCGCCAATTCTTCATCGGAATCGCTGGTGGTGTCGGCGGCTATCCCAGCGGAGAGGGTGGATTGGGCCTCGCATATTTATTCGTTATCGTTGCCTGACACTTTTCCCACATGATCGTCGGTGCTCTCCGGGCAAAGAACCTGATCTTAAGGCTGATTGGCTCAAGTTCCAGAGAAGCTCAGTCGACGCGACTCTGCAGCTTCGGTGGGAGGCGATCGAGAGGATGAAGTGGCGGTTGCCTGGAATGCTAGGCCAGTGCTTGCACAAATTTGGGTGCTGTGCGGGTTTCAGAAAAACATGAAGGAAGTATCCGCAAAATGTCAAAATCCGAACACCGCCCGCTTATCCACTAACTCCCCCCCCCTTTATTTCCTGAGAAACAGTAAAGACTTG
>CALQSQ010000103.1 GCA_943333275.1 Akkermansia muciniphila | reverse complement strand
CACACCAACGGATCCACCAGCATCCTCATGCGCCCACCTGACAAAAAGCAGCACCCCAAGCTACTGCTACACATTGGCAAAAAACTCGACTGAAAAACTTGTCCCTCTTTGAGTGCTACAAAACGTCCCTCTTTGAAAGCTACACGACATGATTCCAAATTAGTGTTGCCAACCACCAGCCTTCCGGTGGATTCTGTGCTTGATGCGAAATTTCACCCTATTGCTCATCGCGGGAGGTTTCCTCAGCCGCACTGCTGCCGAGACAACGCCTGCTCCAGTTCCTCAGTTTCTCTCTGATTGGACTGCCAAAATGCTTCCCCTGATCCCCCGGGGATATGTCTGCGGCTATGCCGCGACGCCGCCGGCAATCGATGGAAAATTGAACGATGCAGCCTGGGGTGCCGCGCCGTGGACCGACGATTTTGTGGACATCGAGGGAGCGGCCAAACCAACTCCTTGGCTTCGGACACGGGCGAAAATGCTCTGGAATGAGGAATGCTTTTTCATCGCGGCGGAACTGGAGGAACCACACGTCTGGGGCACCATCACGCAGCACGATGCGGTGATCTTCCAAGACCCCGACTTCGAAGTGTTCATTGATCCCGATGGTGATTCGCATAACTATTACGAATTCGAAATGAACGCGCTGAACACCGTGTGGGATCTGTTTCTTCCCAAGCCCTACAAGGATGGAGGACCCGCCATGAATGAATGGGAGATTCCCGGCCTGAAATCCGCCGTGCATGTGCGTGGGACCATCAATAAATCTTCGGATGATGACGATGGATGGTCGGTGGAAATTGCCCTTCCCTGGAAGGTGCTGGCCGAAAAAGCAGCGCATGCGGGGCCACCGCGCGAAGGCGAACAATGGAGGGTGGGATTCTCGCGCGTGGAGTGGCAGATCGAGATCAAGGACGGGAAATATGTGAAGGTTCCAAAAACGCCCGAGAACAACTGGATCTGGTCCGCGCAGGGCGTGATCGATATGCACCGACCCGAGCGCTGGGGGTATGTGCAATTTACAAAACAGGCTCCCGACACTGTGAAATTCATTCCGGATTCCTCAGCCCCGGCCCGCGACGCCCTCCAGGGAATCTACTATGCCCAGAAGGACTTTCATACAAAACACCAACGATGGGCGGAAACTCTGGATGAGCTTGGATACAAGCCGGAATCCAAAGCCGGGCTGAGCTCTCCCTCCCTGAAACTCACGCCGGAGGGATTCGTCTGCACCATGGATCTCAAATTGCCCGATGGACAATCCCAACGCTGGTCGATCCAACAGGACGCGCTGATTCAGAAAATTTCCCCGCCATGAACGCCTGCCTCCATTTCAGTCTGGCCCTGCTGCTGACATCTGCCGCCCTGGCTGAAAAAAAACACCCATGGCCCGCCGCCACCGAAAAGGCCCTGACGGCTGCGGGAGCCAATCGCGTGGAACTCGAGCGGGCTCTCTCCAATGCTCCTGCCGAGCAACGTGAGGGCATGCATTTTCTCACCGATAACATGCCTCAGACGGACCTTGTGAGTCTCAAGGCGGAATTTCTCCTGACTCATGTTGCCCAGTCCTATCAGGCTATGGAGCATGCCCCCTGGGCGTCGCTGGTGCCGAAGGAAATTTTTCTCAATGATGTGCTCCCCTACGCCAGCCTGAATGAAGTCCGCGACAATGGCCGGCAGCAACTTCGCGAAATTGCCGCCCCGCTGGTGAAGGACTGCAAAACCCCCGGCGAGGCAGCGCAGACGTTGAATCAGAAACTGTTCGGGATCGTCAAAGTCAAATATTCCACAACGCGCAGGAAGCCCGACCAAAGCTCGCTGGAGAGCATGCAGAGCGGCGTGGCCACGTGCAGCGGATTGTCGATCCTGCTTGTGGATGCCTGTCGTGCGGTGGGGGTTCCCGCGCGGGTTGCCGGAACGCCACTGTGGACAAACCTGCGGGGAAATCACACCTGGGTGGAAATCTGGGATGGCGACTGGCATTTCGCCGGGGCCGCGGAACCAGACGGCAATGGCCTGGACCATGGATGGTTCGCGGGAGACGCGGCTGCCGCCGATAATTCAAAGGCCGAGCACCGAATCTATGCCAGCAGTTTCAAGCGCACAGGAATTTCCTTTCCGCTGGTCTGGGATCTTTCCATTGACTGGGTTCCCGCCGTCAATGTCACCGAACGCTACACTGGGGCGGCCAAGTCTCCGGAGGGCAAAGTGCGCCTCCTGGTCCGCGTGCTGGACAAGCCGGAGGGCCGACGCGTGGCGGCCAGGGTTACCGTCACGGATGCAGCCGATGCCTCGGTTTCCTACACGGGAACAAGCAGCAGCGAAACTGCTGACCTGAACAACATTCTGCCTTTCCAACTTTTCCCCGGCCACACCTACCATTTGGAAATTCGGGATCATGAAAAATCAGTCAACAAGGACATCGCCGTGGCAAAGGAATCGGAGCAGATCATCACGATTCCTCTGGCCCCATAACGCTTATTCTAAGAAAGGATGCCGTGGATGACCTGTCCCTCCACATTGGTCAGGCGGCGGTTGATACCGTTGTGATAAAACGTTAATTGTTCGTGATCCAGTCCCAGCAGATGGAGGATGGTGGCATGGAAGTCGGGGATGGTCACCATTTTCTCACCGACTTTGTAGCCGATTTCGTCAGAACTTCCATACGAGCATCCCGGTGTCACTCCAGCACCGGCCAGGAAGCAGGTGAAGACCGAAGGATGATGATCCCTTCCAAGCGAACCCACGCCCTGCGTGAGAGGGCTGCGACCAAACTCCGTGGACCAGATGAACAGCGTATCCTCCAGCATGCCGCGCTGCTTGAGATCCTGCAGCAGCGCCGCGACCGGCTTGTCCATGGTGGCCGCCTGCGTGTCGTGATTTTCCTTTACATTCTCGTGGCCATCCCAATTCGTGCGCGGACTTCCGAACGATCCTCCGTTAAGAATTTGCACAAACCTCACCCCCCGCTCCAGAAGACGCCGCGCCATCAGGCAATTTTTCCCGAAGCCTTTGTTGGCAGGTTCGTCCAGGCCGTAGAGCTGTTTGATTGACTCCGGCTCGCTCGAGAGATTTGTGGCTTCCGGAATGCTCGACTGCATCCTGGCGGCGAGTTCGTAGGAACGAAGGCGAGCGGCGAATGCACCATCAGCAGGATGGGCACGAGCGAAGTCGAGATTCATCGCGGCAAGCAAATCCATATCCGCAGCACGCATAGCGGAAGGGATTTCCGGCGGTGTTAGCAGATCCGGCACGGGTTCTGCAGACTGTGTCCGAAACGCGACGCCCTGATGGTTGGCGGGCAGAAATCCCGATGTCCAGTTGATGGAGCCACCTGCGGGCAGTCCGCGGGCATCCGGCAGCACGACAAAGGCCGGAAGGTTTTCGTTCTCCGTGCCCAACCCGTAGCTCAGCCAGGCACCCATGCATGGAAAACCATTCTGCGTGAATCCACTATTCATCTGAAAGGCCGCCGGCGTATGATTGTTGCTCTTTGCAAACATCGAATGGATGAAACAGAGGTCATCCACACAGCCCGCCAGATGCGGCAGCAGGCTGCTGATTCTGAGACCGGATTGCCCGTGCTGTTTGAAATCGTAAAGGCTCTTCATCAACGTCCCGGGCTGCCCGAAGAACCCCAGATTCTCGCCCTTTCCCTCCAAACTCCGGCCATGCATTTTCTCCAACTCCGGCTTGTAGTCGAAGGTCTCCAGATGACTGACCCCACCGGCACAGAAGACCTGCACGACCCGGTTGGCCCGGGGCCGAAAATGAGGCTGGCCAATGGTGAAACCTTTCGCATGCGCGGCCATCGCGCTCTCCCGGTTCATCATCCAGGCAAGAGCAATGGCCCCCAGACCACCGCCGGAGTTCCAGAGGAAATGACGGCGTGAGAATGGTCCGCCTGCGTCAGTGGCTCGAAGGGATGGAGTGGAGGGCTTATCGGACATAGACAAATTCTGTGGAATTGAGCAGCGCCCAGCAGAGGCTGGTAGGGCCGCGTTCCTGCGCCACTTTTTCCGCCCGCAGCGCTTCCTCCGCCGTGGGTCGGCGTCCCAGTGCGAGGCGATAAATCATAGGGATGGCCGCGCTCACATCATGATTGCAGGTCACCAGCGACCGCTCTCCCAGCATCCTGGCCTGCCGCAGGACAAACGAATTGTTCATCAGTTCAAGGGCCTGCAGCGGTGTGGTGGTCATTCCGCGGCGGGGAGTTTTCACGGATGGATCAGGGCAGTCGAAGGCATCCAGCAGCGGATCCTTGCCGCTGTTCACATTGACGCGATAGACCGTGCGGCGGTTGAATTCCGGACCACCCCGATCAAAGAGATGGTAAAAGGCGGCGTTGAATTCGGTAATCGTAAAGGGCTGGAAGCTCGGACCTCCCATCGCCGGATTGAGCTGACCACTCACCGCAAGCATGGCATCGCGCAACGCCTCTCCCTCGAGGCGGCGGGGATTGTAGCGCCAGAGTAACAGATTGTCCGCATCGAGCGAGGCGGCCTTGTCATTTCCGTCGGATCCCTGGCGGTAGGTTGCGGAGTTAATGATGAGCCGATGCAGCGCCTTCACGCTCCATCCCGATTGGATAAATTTTACCGCCAGCCAATCCAGCAATTCCGGATGACTGGGCCGCCCGCCATTCACTCCCAAATCATTGGGTGTCGTCACCAACCCCTGGCCAAAATGATATTGCCAGGCACGATTCACCATCACCCTGGCCGTGAGCGGATTGCGGGGATCGCCCAGCCAGTCGGCGAATTTCAAGCGGCGCTGTGCCTCGGGGGCATTGGACGGCATTTCAAAATCTGGATTCAATCCTGCCACGGCTGCAAGCGCTCCCGGCGTGACCACTTCCTGCGGGGAGGTGACTTCGCCGCGTTTGAAAAGACGGGTAGGTTCTGGCTCCACGCGGGTTCCCACGTAGGAGGCCGGAATATTTCCAGCCGCCCGCTCGCCATGTTTCACGCCTTCGAAAACGGATTTGATCCGGTAGTATTCCATCTGGGAAATGGCATCGAATTTGTGATCGTGACACCGCGCGCAGTTCACGGTCAGGCCAAGGAAAGTTTGCCCCACGGCGGCCACCATGTCCTCCAACTCATCCTCCCGGGCGATCAGCTTCTGCGTGGGGTTCGTCTGTATGGCGCTCGATGCATCCCAGGGGCCACAAACCAGCAGACTCGCCGCAACGATGCCCTCGCTGGTCACCGGTTCCAACACATCGCCAGCGATCTGCTCCTTCACGAAGCGATCGTAAGGTTTGTCATCATTGAAGCTTTTGATGACATAGTCCCGGTAATGCCAGGCATTAGGCCGCAAGCGGTCGAACTCAAATCCATTGCTCTCCGTGTAGCGCACCACATCCAGCCAATGCCGCCCCCACCGCTCACCATAATGTGGTGAAGCCAGCAGGCGGTCGACCGCCATTTCAAAGGCCTTGGGTGAGGTGTCATTTACAAAGGCATCAATCTCCTCGGGCGATGGTGGCAGCCCAATCAGATCAAAGTTCAATCTTCGCAACAGCGTTGGGCGATCCGCCTCCGTGGACAGCGCCAGGCCCTCCTGTGCCAGCCGGGCGGTGATAAAATCATCGAGAGTGAGTTCACGATTGGCCTCCACCAGGGGCTGGAGCGCCCAATGCCTTCTTTTTTCAGAGTCAGCCGCCGCCCGTTTCTCGGCTGAGGAGTCACCCGCCGAGGCCATCTGACAAGCCAACAGCATTGCACAGAGCAACTGTGTCCGAGGGATACTCATGGCGAATGGGTGCGTTGGATGGAAATGTCCACTTTCTTCGTGGGTCGGTTGTTGTGTTCCCCGCCCAATGGTTAGATGTAACGCATCTGCGCAGCAGCCAAAGAAATTGCCCATGCGAAAACACGTCTGAATCGACGCAATTTCACGCCAGAATCTGATGCAACACCTCGCCGGCCACATCGGTGAGACGGTAACTGCGGCTGTTGTGGAAATACGTCAGCTTTTCATGATCGATCCCCAGCAAATGAAGCATGGTGGCGTGGAGGTCATGAACGGAGACGCGGTCCACTTCCGCACGAAAGCCTATTTCATCAAGTTCCCCAAGGCTCGCGCCCCTTTTGATTCCGGCACCGGTCATAAACATCCCAAATCCATGCGGATTATGATCGCGGCCGCCATTCCCTTGGGAGACGGGCATGCGGCCAAACTCACCTCCCCAGATGACCAGCGTGTCGTCAATGAGTCCGGTGCGCTTGAGATCAGTCAGCAGGGCGTGAATCGGCTGGTCCGTAGCCCGGCAGTGGCCCCTGTGATTGCCATTGAGATCGCTGTGGGCATCCCATTCCCCATCGCTGTAAACCTGGACGAAGCGCACACCGCGCTCGACGAGGCGCCGCGCCATCAGGCATTTGGCGCCAAAGGACCGCGTTTCCTCTTGATCGAGTCCATACATTTCTCGAGTCGCTGCCGATTCATCGCTGAAATTCACCAGGTCCGTCGCCTCCGATTGCATGCGATAGGCCAGCTCAAAGCTTTGGATGCGTCCCAGCAATTCGGCCTCACCCGGTCGCGCCTCGAGGTGGCGTTGGTTGAGTTTCTCCATGAGGTCGAGTTGCGCGCGCTGATCCTCGCGCGTGACTCCATTCGGGCGTGTGAGATTGATGACCGGCGCACCTTCCGGTCGGAAAAGCGTGCCCTGGTAGGTCGTCGGCAGGAAGCCGGAACTCCAGTTGAGATTGCCGCCTTTCACTCCCTGATTGTTACCCAGCACCACGTAGCCGGGCAGGCTGCTGTTCTCTGATCCAAGGCCGTAAGTGACCCATGCCCCCGCACTTGGAAAGCCGGGCCGCGGAATGCCGGTGTTGATCTGATATAACGCCGGCACATGATCGTTCGATTCGCTGTAGCAGGATTTGATGAAGGCGAAATCATCCACGTGTTTCGCGACATTCGGATAATGTTCGCAGACCCACGTGCCCGTCTGGCCGTATTGTTTGAAACTGAAGGGCGATTTCATCAGCGGGCCGGGATTGCCATTGAAGACATCGATGTTGGTGCGCTGCCCGTCGCGCTTGGTCAGCTCCGGCTTGGGATCGAACATGTCCACGGCACTCGGCGCGCCCTCCATGAAGAGCCAGATGATGGATTTTGCCTTTGCCTGAAAGGGCGCGGACCTCGGTGCCATGGGATTTGGCGAATCGGGTTCGCTAGCCAGTAAATTTTCTTTCCCCAGCAAATCCGCCAGCGCTAGAGTGCCGAAACCAGCGCCAGCCTTTCTCAGAAAATCCCGCCGCGTGGTGAACGCTTCAAAACGTCCGCAATGTTGATGCTTTGGATTCATGCGCGTGTCAGTCGATGTAAAGAAATTCATTCAGCCCCAACAGCGACTGGCAGAAGTCCGTGAGCGCGAGCAGAGGGGCGTTCTGGCCGGCATCGCGCTTCTCATGGGTTGCTATTTGCGCGGCAAGAAATTCGGTCGCGGCAGCGAGTTCCTCCGGCATGGGATCCCGATTGAGGCAGCGTTGGAAGGAGTCGCGGATCTGCTGCTGAGGATTTGGGCCCGCGGTCACCAGCAGGCTGGTCGCCAGCTCTCCGGCGCGCAGGCGGACGAAGGGATCATTGAGAATGGCCAGGGCCTGCGGGGCCACCGTCGTGTTCATTCTGCGACCGCAGCTTTGCTGGGCATCGGGAGCATCAAATGCCTGCATGAGGGGATATTGAATGACCCGTTTGTGAAACATGTAAATGGTGCGGCGCCGAGTGTTCGCCGAATCCCCGGCATCCCCGGGGTAGGGGTTCTTGACGTTGCGGGCTTGCAGGGCCTCGGCGGGAATGGGCGGTTTGAAGCTGGGGCCAAACATCGCTGGGTTCAACGTTCCAGCGGCCGCCAGCATGGAATCGCGCAGGATTTCCGACTCCAGCCGCAGAGGACGGCGACGCCAGAGCAGGCGGTTTTCCGGATCGATTGCCGCCTTCCTTTCATCGTGAAGCGAGGTTTGCTGATAGACGGCGCTTTTCAAAATGAGGCGGTGCAGATGCTTCACGCTCCAACCACTGCGGATGAATTCATTCGTCAGCCATTCGAGCATTTCCGGATGCGTGGGGGGCTCGCCGCGTCTGCCGAAGTCACTCACCGTGCGCACGATTCCCTCTCCAAAATGATGCTGCCAGACCCGGTTCACCATCACGCGGGCCAGCAGCCTGCCCGCACCATCCTCAAGATCCGTCATCCAGCCGGCCAGCGCGCGGCGCTGTTGCGTGGTATCGTCGCGGAGTTTGGTGTCACGCGCGGTCTGCCAGTATTGTCCGGCTGTCTTGCCAGTCATCAGGACCGTGAGAAATCCCATTTCCAGCTTCTCCTTGCGCGACATGAAATCCCCCCGCTCGAACAACCACGACTCGCGCGGCTCGGGCGCGAAATCCGCAAAGGCAAATGTCGCCGGGAGATCGCTGGGTTTCTCACCGCGGCTCGCATCCGCCGGCTGTTGCTGCCAGCGGGCCACCGCCTCCGCATGCTCCCTGACTTGAGCGGGCGGGGCCATCGGCACGTCGCAGCGGTCTCCGCTATTGAAGATGCTCATCAGACGATAATAGTCCCGGGTTGGGAGCGGATCGTATTTGTGATCGTGGCAGCGGGCACAGGCCAGCGTCAGCCCCAGCATTGCCTGGCCGGTGGTCGAAACCATGTCATCGAGTTCATTGGCACGGATGCGCTGTTTCTCCTCCTCCATGGGAATGGTAACAATGGTGCTCGTGCCCGCGACAATAAAACCCGTGGCCGCGATGGCCTCCGGTTTGTCCGGGGCGATTTCATCTCCTGCAAGCTGCCAGCGCATGAACTGATCGCAGGGCATGTCCTCGTTCAATGCACTGATGACGAAATCACGGTAATGATAGGCGTTGGGGCGGTCATCGTCGCCCTCCATCCCGTTGCTGTCGGCGTAGCGGGCAACATCCAGCCAGTGCCGCGCCCACCGCTCACCATAGTGCGGACTGGCGAGCAGTTCCTCGACAAGCTCACTCCACGCGTCCCGCGAATTTGTCAGCCTCCCACTCCATTTTTTGAACTCCTCCGGCGTGGGCGGCAGCCCCACGAGGTCAAAATAAATCCGCCGCACCAGCGTGCGCGAATCGGCCATGGCGGAGGGCAATAGGCCTTTCTCTTCTTGAGCCAGGCGAATAAACTGATCCAGCGGAGTGCGCGCCCAGGCGGAATCCTGCGCGGTCGGCACCATCACCTTCCGCAGTGGAAGAAACGCCCAATGCTGGCGGTCCGCATCCGTGACCTTCATTTCGGGATGCGACGCCGGAGCCGCGGCGCTAGGTAAAACCAAGGCAAGGGTTGCGAGCAGGGCGGCACTGGAGGGAAACATGGGTGGTGAGGACAGAGGTCCTGAAACTGAACTCTAAGAATTCGATGAGAGAATCGCCAGTGTTTTTCACTCCGCAACCGGGTCGCCGCCGGAGCTTCGTCTCCACACCCTGCGGGGACGCGTGTGAGTCAGCCCCAGAATTCTGTTCCCTTGGGCGGCGCCTCCATGGATGATTGGTGGCAACCACCCCACATTCGTTATGCCCACCCGTCGCCATTTTCTCACGACTGCCGCCGCGCTGGCGGCTTTTCCCGCCACAGCTCAAATTCAAACAAAGCAGAAGTTCACCCTGTGTGCCTTCACCAAACATCTTCAGGGATTGACACCTGCACAGATCGCCGATCTCGCAGCCGAGGCCGGACTGGATGGCATCGAGGCTCCGGTGAGGCCGGGAGGACATGTGGAGCCTGCAAAGGTGGAGGAGGATCTGCCGAAACTCGTGGAGGCTTTGAAACAACGGAACCTCGAAATCACCATCCTGACCAGCGGAGTCAATCAGGTGAGTGCCTATCAACGCACCGAGATCGTGCTGCGAACCGCAAAAGACCTCGGCATCAAACGCTTCCGTATGCACTACTTTCAGTATGATCTGAAAAAACCCATTCTCCCTCAAATTGAGGAGTGGCGGCTGAAAATCCGCGACCTCGTCCAACTCTGCGATGAAATCGGCATTCAGCCCCTGCTGCAAAATCACAGCGGCCGGGACTACTTCGGTGCTCCCATCTGGGATGCCTACTCCGTGATGAAAGAATTCAAGCCGCAGCAGTTCGGTTTCGCCATCGATTCCTACCACACCACTGCCGAAGGAGGCACCAGCTGGCCGTTGGAACTTGCGCTGGTTGGCCCCCACATCCAGACACTTTATCTCAAGGATCTCAAATGGGTGGCTCCCGGCAAGAGTGAGAGCGTGCCGCTGGGCACGGGTCTGGTCAGCAGGGAGTTTGTTACGACCATCCTGGCCCAAGGATTTAACGGCCCCGTCTCGCTGCACACCGAATACATGACCGGCAATGCACTCGATCCGGCATTTCAAAAGGCCTGCCTGGAGGCCTTCAAGCGGGATTTGAAGGTGGTACGGGAGTGGCTTTCCTAACGGCGCAGACAGGACCACCCTGACTCGTTGATTACCCGGACGAGAGGAGTTTTCTCATCCTCTCAATGCACCCTTCGCGAAATGTCTCATCGTCCATGAAGCCGGCAGGCCGCTCACGTGCGTTGATTGGGATTTGCCGAATGATCTGGCTCAGCCAGTCCAAGGCTTCCTGTGCAGCAGGGTTCGTTTTCTGCTTCTGAGCCAGATTATAAAGGGTTTGGGCAAAACGAAAATCGTCCGCACCCTCCCGGCAGCGGTGAAGGTCAATGTGGGGGACAATTCCCTGCGAGGTCCAGTGGATCATGGCCGTGTCGGGCTCGCGGCCGTCGAGATCGAAAAATTGGTAGCCATGCAGGGCGAGGAGGTGCCACTGCATGCGCGAAGTGACGCCTTTGTTCATCTCAGCCCATTGGTAGGCTCCAAAGCTGTAGCGAGTCGTGGCCTGGTTGTAAATTTGGATCTCGCTGCCGGATGCTTTGGCCTTGTCCAGATCCACCTGCGTGTGAAGATTGAGGCTGGACCATTTGGCAGTTTTGAAAATGTCCTGAACGACGAGATCAAAGGGATCGGTTTTGTTCCATTCGACAGAATAGGATCCACCCACGTTGACCCAGGGAGCATGCTGGCGATAGAGTTGCAGAAGCTCCAGATTTTCCTTCGCCTGTTCCAAAACGCGGGGTTCGTCGATCATGCTGATGGCCACGGGTAGCCAGTGGTGGGCGGCGGCGTGGTCGCGCACGGCGGTCCAGACACGTTTCAAAATTTCGCCGAAAGGCAGGCCCAGTTTCTTTTCCCAGGCGTGACCGGTTTCTCCAACCGATTGGGATTCGTGAAGGTTGGTGACCAGGCCGGGGCCGCCGTAGCCGTTTAGTTCCTTGTCGAATCCAGCCTCCTGACAGAATTGCATGAATCGATCGACTGCTGAAAAATCGAGGATCGGAATGCCCTTCGCGTCAAAGCCACCAAATTCCACATTGGGGCCACCGGAAAAGGAATTCATGCCGGCCTGTTTGAGAGTCGTGAAAAGTTCGCGCCACGCCTCATCGCCACGTTGTTCAAGAATCGCCTGCGGGATATGCGTCCCGAAAAAACCCATGGTGAATTTCGGTTCGTCCAGGCTGAAGGGGAGGACTTCAACAGCAAGGGGCACGGTGATTTTTAAATCGCCCGCCGTCAGCGTGACCGGCGCGGTATAGGTTCCCGCTTTGGCATTGTCAGGGATGTGGAGGGTGATCCAAAATTGCCGGGTGAGGTCCCTGGCAAGTTTCAGTTCGCTTCCGGCCAGGGGTCGCAGGGTGTCCGGGCCGATGCTGTAAGCGATGTCGTTGAAAGTGCGGTGCGTGGCGTGATGGACGTAACGCGCATCGATTTCCCTGGAGGAAATGGCAGCATCGGCTGATTTAAGATCGGCGACGCCGAGTTGGACAGTTTCAGGAAAATCTTTAAGTGGCCGCACGGCGAAGGTGAATGAGACGCGCTGCCCTCTGGCGGCGGATCGTTTCAACTCCGCGGGGATCGGAGGGCCGGGAGCGTCGGTGAAGGAAACGTCCAGATCCAAACGGGGGCCACCCAGCCAGTAGCCCCTGGCTTGCGCCTCGGCAGGGATTTCGAGCTTTTGATTTTTCGGCCCAAGGAAAACCGCTCGGGCTTCGAACTCCGCCCGATTGCGGGTTACAAGCTGGTCGATCCATGGCTCGGCGGAGGCTTTGATGGCATCCGGGTAGAGCACAATGGCGGCAACTTTGCAGGAGATACCGGCATCCGCGGAAAATTTCAGGCTGATCCTGCCGGCCTCCGACATGCAGGTGAATCGGCGCGGCTTAAATAGATGCGCCATGTAGAGGTCCCAGAGTTTGTCCTCGGGATGGGGCTCGATTTTTTCGAACTTGTATAGGTAATCCGTGGGACCACCGGCACCGCGGTCCTCCTTGAAGACGACGACGTTATTGGCGAGAATGGAACGCTGGCGATACGGTGCTGCCTCCCCACCCCAATAACCAAGATCGTCATACATCACCCATCCATGATACTTGGCGGAGGCCTCCGGGACCTCGACGATGAACGTTGAACCATCCATGCCGATGAAATCGCGATAGAGCCGCGTGGGAAAGGTGTCGTCCCGCGCCTGGCCAGCGCCAGTGGCGGCATTGAGCCCGGCCTTGTGTCCGGTATTTCCATACACCGTGTCTGGCGAAATGGCGGTAAATCCCGGGGCCACGGTCTGGCTCGCCGGACCAAGATCGAATGCGAGGATCCCCGCCGGGCGCGATTCCTTGGAGAGTCTGAGGTGATCCAAATACAAGGCAACGGGAGCCTTCGCGTCGCTGCTGAATCCGATATCAAGGCGCGTGATCTGTTTGGGATCGATGTTGCTCTTGAGGTCATTATTTCGGCTGCCTGCTTCCCCACGATACAATCCGTTGACCGGGATGCTCAGGGTGTTGGCACCGGGCCGCAGGTTGAAGGATCCATTATGCCGGTTCCAATAGGAACGATCCGATTGATCCCAGATCGCATCCGCAATCAACAGCGACCCGGAGATCGGCGCGTCACCCTCCACAAAGACATCCAGTTCCAGTGCATCAAAGCCCGACCAATCGCGCGGCAGGCGAAAGGTGTTCAGGTATTCGTTGGCCGCAATCCTGACACCGTGCTGGCCGTGGGTGACGTGTTGGTCCGAGAGCACGGCTGTCTTGTTTTTGATCGCAAAAAAATCGAGATCTGCGGTCGTTTCAAAATCTTGCAGAATTTTTGTTTCCTGTGGAAGGGCACGCGGACTGGACAGCAGGCACACCATGACGCCGAGACATCCTCCAAAGCGGCCCATGCCTTTCATCTGTTTGATGAAACAATCATGCTTCAGCGGCTTCAATCTGGAGTCGTCATCGTCGATACAGTCCATTGGTCAGATTCCGTGTCGGCGGCAATTTGTCAACCAAGCACGCTTCCCCACCGTCCCCGGGAGTGAGGCAATCACCCCGCAGATGATCATTGTCATTGGCTCTGAATCTGTAAGTTATGGTGTCCACCACCCATTGTCTCATTTCAGCCCTCCCCACCCATGACCCCCCAGGAACAAGAATCCATCATCACCCTCGCCCTCCTCGCCTCTTTCGCAGACGGTTCAAAGGATGACCACGAACATGCAGCCATCCGCAAGGTGCTGGATGGATTTCAAATCGATGCCCTCGACGTGGCCGGGCTCTATCAAAAGGTGATTTCCAAGCAGGCAACCGTGGCCTCCGCCTCCGCCAGACTAACCTCTCCTGAGTCGAAAAATCTGGCTTATGAAGTCGTCCGTTGTGTCTGTGAGGCCAACGGACCGGTGGTGCCTTCAGAACAGGCGGTGCTGGATCAACTCAAATCCTCCCTAAACGTCGCCGAAGCCCCCGAACCCTCCCCTGCATCGACTGATGAGGCGCTGGAGCCGGTGCTGCTGCGCTATGCCATTCTCACAGCGGCCCTGGAAATGCTTCCGCAGACCATGGGCTCCATGGCAATCGTGCCCACACAAATGAAGTTGGTTTACGACATCGGTCGCCGCCACGGAGTTTCCCTGGACCGCAACAGCCTGCGGGATTTCGGCGCGGCTCTGGGAATCGGAGCGGTTTCCCAGGTCCTGGAAGCAGGCATGCGCCGGGTGCTCGCCGGGGTGCTGGGCAGCGTCGGCGGCAAGACCGGTGAGCAGGTGGGCGAATTCTCCGGCAGCGTCGCCGGCACCGCGCTGACTTTTGCCACCACCTATGCGCTTGGCACGATTGCGGATCGCTACTACGCGGAGGGACGGAAAATGGACATCCCCACCTTGAAAGCGGAATTTTCCAAGCTCGTGGAAAAAGCCAAAGGCCTCCAGTCCCAATACACGACAACGATCACTGAGAAAGCTCGCGAACTCTCCGAAAAATTTAAGAACATGGACGTGTCGGCTATTCTGAATGGCATCCTCCACGGCAAGGCCTGAGGCACCGCAGACCCTGCGTTCTGCAAATACTACCGATCGCTCAGCCAGCGCCCCAAGTGCTCCAGGTCGGGGAGCAGGAGGTCGGGCCGGGCGTTTTGGAGCACCTCGGGGTAATCGTATCCAGTGAGGACCGCGACCGAGAAGATGTTGGCGTGGCGTGCGGTCTCAATGTCGTGAACCATGTCACCGATGTAGATGAGTTCGGCGGGGTCCAGGGAATGTTCGGCGAGCAGTTGCGGGATGTAGGCTTTTTTGTCCACGATGCCTGCATGGAAGGCTTCGAAAAAATGATGGATGCCGAGAGTGTGCGCCTGAGCCACGACAGCCTGGGCGGGAGCGGAGCTGAGCACGAACATGCGCCGGGAGTCTTTTTGTGCCTGCTCCAAAAAGGCCAGCGATGCGTTCAAAATGGTCACGGGCTCCTGTGAAGCGGCGAAGGCACGGCGGAATTCAATTTCCAATTCCGCCAGCGGAACGTGCGGCGACTCCTCCGCATAAAATTGCGTGTAGGGCAGTTTGAATCGGCGGCGGAACGTTTCGCGGTCCATAGCCGGACGGCCGGCGTACTGGAGCACGGCATTGGTCGCCTCGATCACCGGAGGGAGATCGTCGACGACGGTGCCGGACCAATCGAAGATGATGTGTTTCATGAATTCGGGGGGGGGAAATGGTGGGAGAGGGAGGAGAAATTCCTTGCTTATCGATCACCCAAAGAGCGGCGGCGCACAATCGGCAATTGCAAACTTATCCACACGAACCCAACGTGCCGCCATGCTTTCGCGATTCTTTCTTCTTCTCTGCCTCCTTCTAGCCAACGTTAGGTGGGCCGGGGCCACGCAGGCTGAACTCGCCTTCCCCGCGACTACGGCAGGCGGCCAGAATCAATACGCCAATTTCCCCGCGCCCGTGGAGACCTACGCGGACCAGAGCCTGCCCATGCAGGAGCGGATCGAGTCACGCGCCAGGACCCTGCCTTTCAATCTGATTGTCAGCGTGCTTTTTGCCTGTGCCATTCTCCATACGTTTCTGGCACCCATGCTGTTGAAGCTGTCGCATCGTGTGGAAAAACGGCATCGGGAGCGCCTGATGGGCCAGGGTCTCGAGCCCGACGCCAAGGTGTCCCTGTGGGGCACTGTGCTGGAATTCCTCGGAGAGGTGGAGGCGGTCTTTGCCATTTGGGCGATTCCGGTCCTGGGGGTGGCGTGGTATCATTACGGCTGGGGAAATGTTGTTTCCTTCGTGCAGTTGGACAGCACCTTCACGGAGCCGATGTTTGTGGTGGTGATCATGGCCATCGCCGCCTCCCGGCCGGTCGTGCAGTTTGCCGAACGCGCCCTGCGTCTGGTGGCCGCACTTGGCAGAGGCACCCCCACGGCCTGGTGGCTGGCCATCCTTATCCTCGCTCCGCTGCTGGGGTCCTTCATCACCGAACCGGGCGCGATGACCATCGCCGCGCTCCTCCTGAGCCGGAAAATTTACGAACTCCAGCCGGGCAAAACCTTCAAATACGCCACTCTCGGCCTGCTCTTTGTGAACATCAGCGTGGGTGGCGTGCTGACAAATTTCGCCGCTCCGCCGGTGCTGATGGTCGCGGGCCCGGACCGCTGGAACTGGTCCTCGCTCTTCATGTTCAAAACATTCGGCACCCATGCCATTCTCGCAGTCCTGCTCAACACGACCGTTTATTTCCTGGTCTTCCGCAAGGAACTCGCGGCGCTTGCCGCCAAGGCCGAGCAGGAAAAAACCCAGAAGCCCGCCATCGCCTGGGTGGACAAACACGCCCCGGTGCCGCCGCTGCTCACTCTGCTGCACCTCGTGTTTCTTGCCTGGACGGTGGTCACCGCGCACTATCCGGCGTTCTTCATCGGTGGCTTTCTTTTCTTTCTCGGCCTGCAACAGGCCACGGGGCATCACCAATCCAAGCTGAACCTCCGCGGCCCCCTCATGGTCGGATTCTTTCTCGCCGGCTTGGTCATTCATGGCCGCCTGCAAGCCTGGTGGCTGGAACCGGTGCTCAGTGCCGGGTTGGGCGACTGGCCGCTGCATCTGGGAGCCGCGGGCCTGACAGCTTTTAACGACAATGCCCTCATCACCTTCCTCGCCAGCCAGGTTCACGGGCTGAGTGACTCCGCGAAATATGCCATCATGAGCGGTGCCATTGCCGGTGGGGGACTTACCGTCATCGCCAACGCTCCAAATCCCGCCGGACAGAGTTTATTGAAACGCTATTTCCCAAATGGGGTCTCTCCACTGGGATTGCTCCTCGGCGCACTGGTGCCTACGGTGGTGGTCGTGCTGATATTCATGCTCATTCGCTTCTGATTTCCGGCACCACATCTCATGTTTGCCTTTTTCGATCTCGACCAAACCCTGCTCCCGTATGACACGCAGGCGCTTTTCTGCCATCATATCCTCAGGCAGCACGGCTGGCGCAGACTCTTTCTGGCCACCTACCTTCCCGCTCTTCCCATCGCTCTGCTGGGGGTTCCGGGGGAGCTGCTTTTGAAGCGCTTGTTTCTAAACTACCTCTGGCGAATGCCACTGGTGGAACTGCGCACTCAGGTCAGACATTTTGTGGCCGAAACAGTGCGTCCTCTGCTCTATCCGGAGGTCGTCGCGAAACTAAAGGAACACCAGGCTGCCGGGTTGACGACGATTCTCACGACGGCAAGCCCGGATCTTTACGCCACGGAAATTTCCCGCCTCCTTGGATTCGATCACTGCTTCGCCACCAGGGTGAACCTTGCCGGCCAATCCCGCATCCCGTTCACGCCCGGCATCCTCGGTCCCAACAACAAGCGGGAGGCCAAAATTGAAGCCATGCGCTCGCTGCTGCCGGAGACGCGACCCATTCCAGCCAGTTACGCCTACTCCGATAGTCACGCGGACTTGCCGCTGCTGAGGCTGGCGGAATTTCCCATCGCCGTCCACCCGTCACCAAAGCTGGCCACGGAATGCCAACTCCACGGCTGGCCCATCATGCGTCCTGCGCGTCCCTATCATTCCAAACCTGAAAAGCACTGGCACACCCTGCGCCACGTGCTCGGATTCTAATTTCCCTTCACCTCGCCACCCACCATGCCCTCCAAAGACAACTTCTCCTCCTCCTTCAAGGGAAACCCCGACCGCGATAAGCGCGGCAAGCCCAAGATCGATCCCATGACCGATGCCACCAGATCGCTTCCCAGCAGCCACGAGGCCGAGCAGGGGGTGATCAGTTGCATGCTGCAAGTGCCGGACCTCGCGGTCGCCCGCGCCGTGGAACGACTCACCCCTCAATCGTTCCATCTGGAGGCCCATCAGGTGCTCTTTGAGACCATCACCCAGCTCCATGACAAGACCAAACCCGTGGACCTCATCGCCCTCAGCCAGGTGCTCATGGACCGCAACCTGATGGAGAAAGTCGGTGGCCCCGCCGATGTGGCGCAGATTTTTTCCATCTCGGCCTCGCCCGCTTATCTGGACCATTACATCGGCATCGTGGCGGAGAAATTTCTCCTCCGCAGCATCATTGAGGCCTGCACCGAATGCATCAAAAGCGCCTTCGAGGAACAGGAGGAACTCGACAAGCTCGTGGACGAAGTGGAGGTGCGCATTCTCAATATCCGCCGCCAGCGCGAGGAAAAGAAGGGCATGCAGGGCATGAAGGAACTCGTCATGGGCTCGATCGACCGCCTGCAGCAAATGATGAAAAGCCCCGGTGCCCTGCTCGGTCTCTCCACCGGCTACAAGGACTTGGATGAAATGACCGGAGGTCTGCATGGCGGCGACATGTTCATCCTCGCCGCACGGCCATCGATGGGCAAGACCTCCTTCGTCATGAACATCATCGAGCACGTCGCGGTGGATTGCGGCCAGGCTGCCGCCGTCTTCTCCCTGGAAATGGGGGCCGACCAGCTGGTTCAGCGTATGCTTTGTTCCCGCGCCCGCATCAACATGCGCACCATCGGCAAGTCCGGCGGCATGAAGAAGGCGGATTTCCCACGCGTCACCCAGGTCGGCAGCGCCCTCATGAAAGCGCAGATCCTCATCGATGACACGCCGTCACTCAGCATCATGGACATGCGATCCAAGGCCCGGCGGTTCAAAAAAACGCACGATATCAAAATCATCGCCATCGACTACCTCCAGCTCATGCGCAGCACCACGAAGCGCGCCCAGGAGAACCGCCAGCAGGAGATCGCGGAAATTTCCAGCGGCATCAAGGCCCTCGCCAAGGAAATCAACGTCCCCATCATCGTCCTCGCCCAGCTCAATCGGAACCCCGAATCCCGCACCGGCAAAAGCGCCGGCAAACCCAAGCTCAGCGACCTGCGCGAGTCCGGCTCCATCGAGCAGGATGCCGACATCGTCGGTCTCCTCTACCGGCCCGATTACTACAAGGACAAGGGCGACGACGAGGAACAAGGCCCCGAAGACAACCGCGCCGAACTGCTCATCGCCAAGCACCGCAACGGCCCCACCGGCTACGTCCCCCTTGTCTTCATCAAGGAGTTCATGCGCTTCGAACTCGGAACGCGCGACGATCAGGACCGGGACGATTAAATCCGAGGGGACATTTTCCCGCCCGGGTCTACGAGCGCAGGACTTGCAAAATCAATTTGCAAAATCCACCAGTGCTCCCATCTTCCTCCCCCACCCACCATGCCTCGCTAGCTCAATGGTAGAGCAGTTGACTCTTAATCAATTTGTTTCAGGTTCAAGTCCTGAGCGAGGTACTTTTCCGAATGGTCGTGGCATCAACCGCCCCGGAGATACGCGGCAGGGCCGCTGGACAAGCTCCCGGAAGCGTGGTGCATTGTTCCCCCCATGAATGAAGAGCCCTCCCCACGACTGCTGCGACTGGTGATTTTCACCGCCGCCTACATGCTTGCCGCCGTGGCGGGATCCATGATCCAGGGGAACCGGGAGTTTGTTTTTTACATCGTCATCATGCTCGTACTCATTGGGGTGGTCACGGCGGTGCACCACACGGTAAATTTGCCTATCGCCCTGCTCTGGGCGCTTTCCATCTGGGGGCTGGCGCACATGGCGGGCGGACTCGTGGTGCTTCCAAAGGGCTGGCCCTACAACGGCGATCAGCCCGTGCTCTACAGCTGGTGGATCATTCCGGACCGGCTCAAGTATGACCAGATCGTCCACGCCTTCGGATTCGGGGTCACCACCTGGATGTGCTGGCACGGATTACAGGCCTCCCTGCGGCGGGCCTTTGACATTCAGCTCAAGCCGACCTTCGGCCTGCTGGTCCTGTCCGCGGCGGCCGGGGTGGGGTTTGGAGCGCTTAATGAAGTCATTGAGTTCATCGCCGTCCTGACCATCCCCAATACCAACGTCGGCGGCTACGAGAACACCGGCTGGGACCTGGTCGCAAACCTCATCGGAGCCAGCGTCGCCGCCCTCATCATCTGGCTGCGACGCTAAATTTCGCCTCTATCGCCGGCCAAAATGGATGGAAACGGTCCCCATTTCACCCAACTCCGGAAAGTAAGCCGAGTGTCGGACTTGAACCGACGACCTGATGATTACAAATCAACCGGAGCCCCCTTTCAGAAATCATTTGAACCGGGAATTCCCGCAAGGCCTCGCAGAAAAATGCAGAAATCTCGTTTTGATTGGTGACTGATTAGTGACTGGGAGTGTTAGGTTCTGGCGGACTGATGGCACCCTGGGGAATAAAGGAGGGGGGGGGTAAGGAATCCCCGGCGAAAATCCAAGGGCGGGGAGAGGGCGGTGGGTGGGGGCGGTTTGGGTTCCGCCCGACCTCCACTGATGAATGGTAAGCGTCACACGCAGCACCCACCGCTGGTCTCTTTAACGACGGACCTGGCGGACACCTATCGTAATTGTCATAGGTCATCGCTATGACACTTACCATCCGCCCGTGCGCAATGTCCGGGTCTTCGCTGTTCGCCTACGCTGCGGCT
>CALQSQ010000102.1 GCA_943333275.1 Akkermansia muciniphila | reverse complement strand
TGCACACCCTCACCCCCGCCGCCTACGCCGCGGCCATGCAGGAGAGCGTCGCCGGCCCCGCCGAAAAACCCGCCTAAAGGCTCCGGTCAGAAAATTAAGAGGCTTGAAGTCGGCGCAACATGGCATGGGGGCGCGTCAAACGCTTACAGACTTTCTGCATAGTTTAGAAAGATTGGCAGGACTCTGGTGCCAGCTCAAGAACCCATGCTTCCGGAAGAATCCCCCCCGCGAATGAAATCATCAGCCCGCGAGTCGCGTCGGCTGGAGCCAGATTTCCTCGCCGGCGATTTCATGAATTCCATTGATGAGGGCGGCTGGAGGGTCTGCGGAATCGAGGACGGCGAAGAGGGTGCTGCCGGAGCCGGACATGAGGGCGGCGCGGACGCCGGGCTGCTGGCGCAGCCATTGTTTTAAATGTGCGAGGATGAAATGCTTTTCGAAGACGGGGCGCTCGAGATCGTTGACGAGGGTCTGGTTATTGAGCGTTTGCGGGGCGTAATCGATGCCGGGGATTTCGAGGGAAGTCCGCCATTGCTGGTAGGCCCAGGGGGTGGGGACGGCGAACGGGAGCTTGATGAGGAGGATGGGCCAGTCGGGGATCGGAACGGACGCGGGGGCGATGATTTCGCCGCGGCCCGTGCAGTCAGCCATGCCGGATGTGAGAAAGAAGGGAATGTCCGATCCAATGCTCGCGGCCAGAGTGTGGAGTTCATTGGGGGTGCGGCCAAGCTGGCAGAGATCATTCAGGGCGAGCAGGGTGGTGGCGGCATCGCTGCTGCCTCCGCCGAGCCCGGCGCCGTGGGGGATGTTTTTTTGCAAGTGGATTTTCAGTCCCGGCAGGGGCCCGTGGCTCTGCTGCAGGAGTTGGGCGGCTTTGACGACGAGATTGCTGGCGTCGGATGGCACCGTGGGGTCCGAGCAGGTGAAGGCAATCGATCCGACCGGGCCATCCAAGGCGAAAGTGAGTTCATCGGCGAGCTGCAGTGCGACCATGCGCGTGGAAATTTCATGAAAACCATCCTCGCGCCGACCGAGGATGCGGAGGCTGAGATTGATTTTGGCGGGCGCGTGGCGGGTCATGAAAAACAAGTCTGCGCGTGGCCTCACATTCGATTCAGCGCACCGAGGACCGCCTTGATCGAGGCCAGTTCAATGCTCGTATCCACTCCCACACCAAACGTGCGGCCATTGAGTTGAATGTAGGCGATGGCCTGGGCGGCGGCTCCGGTGCCCAGCGAATGCTCGCTGTAGTGCGAGACTTCCACCGGACGCGCCGAGTGCTGGCTGAGGGCCTGGACGAAGGCGGCGATGGGGCCGTTGCCTTCTCCGTGGAGGGTGAGCTCCTTGCCAGCGTGCCGCAGACTGGCCGTGCATCGCGTCACGCCGGCCTTGCTCTCGACAGCGAAATCCTGCAGTTGCCACGGTTCCGAGCAGTCCACGTATTCCTTCCAGAACATTTCCTTCAGTTCCTGCCCGGAAACTTCGCGCCCCAGTTTGTCCACGAGGTCATTGGCCAGCGGGCCGAACTTGCGCTGCAATTCCTTGGGCAGATGGATGCCAAATTCATTTTCCAGCAGATACGCCACGCCGCCCTTGCCGCTCTGGCTGTTCACGCGGATCACCTCGCGATATTCGCGGCCCAGATCGTTGGGGTCGATTGTCAGATACGGCACCTGCCAATGCGCGCCGGCATCGTGCGTGGCCAGCCCCTGCTTGATGGCGTGGGCGGGTTCCGTGCGGCAGATCGTGGTAAGCTGGCTCCACTCCGCCAGCCCTTTCTTGATCGCATCCTGGTGGCTGCCACTGAAGGCGGTGAATACAAGTTCCCCTGCATACGGATGCCTCGCCGGCACGGTCATGCCTGTGCAGCGTTCGTAAATGGTGATCAGGTCATTGATCCTTGAGAAATCCAACTCCGGCTGGATCCCATGCATGTAGAGATTCATCGCCACATTGATGATGTCCAGATTCCCCGTGCGCTCGCCATTCCCGAAGAGCGTGCCTTCCACGCGGTCCGCTCCCGCCAGCAGACCCAGCTCTGTCGATGCCGTGCCAGTGCCGCGGTCATTGTGTGTGTGCAGGCTGATGACCGCCGATTCCCTATTTTTTAAATGCGTGATGAACCACTCGATCTGGTCCGCATAGACATTCGGCATTGCCACTTCCACCGTGTTCGGCAGATTGAGAATGATCCTCCGCTCCGGCGTCGGCTTCCACAGCGCCATCACCGCATGGCAGATTTCCAGGGAAAATTCCACCTCCGTGGCACTGAAGCTCTCCGGCGAATACTCCAGCTGCACCTTTGCCCCCACCAGACGCGGCACGCGCTCCAGGATCCATCGCGTCCCATCCTCCGCCATCTTCACGATCTCCGCCTTGCTCTTGCCGAACACGATCTTCCGCTGCGCAGGCGAGGTCGAATTATACAAATGAATGATCACATGCTTCGCCCCGATCAGCGACTCCACCGTCCGCTCGATCAAATCCTCCCGCGCCTGCACCAGCACCTGGATGGCCACATCCGACGGGATCCGGTCCTCCTCGATCAACTGGCGGATGAAATCATACTCCGTGTTCGACGCCGCCGGGAACCCGACCTCGATCTGCTTGAAACCACACTTCACCAGCGCATCGAACAACTCCAGCTTCTGAGAAACATTCATCGGCACCGCCAGCGCCTGGTTCCCATCCCGCAGGTCCACACTGCACCACTGCGGCGCATGCGTAAGCACCCGCGACGGCCATTGACGGTTGGACAGCGGGATCGTCGGGAAAGGACGATATTTCAAAGAGGGGTTTGCGATCATGGGAGAGACGGACGACTCCCGCAGATTCCTCTGCCCCTGCAAGGATGCAACCTTTTTACCCAGCCCCCCACTCACACCCGCAGCCAGCCACGGAACGCCCGGGCGCTGTAGTAGGACTGGGCGCCGTTGTGGTAGAAGAAGACGCGGCCGAAGCGGCGGTCGCCGAAGAGCGCGCCGCCCAGTTTCCGCATCTCCGCAGGCGTTTTCAACCAGCTCGATGTCTTCGTATCGAATTCCCCCAGCTTCTGCAGCTCCCCGTATTGTTCCTCCGTCAGCAGCTCGATCCCCATGGCCGCAGCCATGTCCAGGGCGTTGTTGGCCGGCTTGTGTTCCTTTCTCGATTCCAGCCCTTCCCGGTCGTAACACACCGCCACCCGGCCCTTGGGGCTCTCTGCGGAACAATCGAAGAAAAGGTACTCGCCCGTCTTTTTATCCTGGCCCACCACATCCGGTTCCCCGCCGGTTCTTTCCATTTCATGGAGCGACCACAGCTTCCCCGCCTCCGCCTCCAGCCGAGCCTGCACCTTCGCCCACTCCAGACCCCGATGGCGTTGCATGTTCTTGTCGAAACGCCCTCTCAGCACTCTGAGCACTTCCTCACGTTGGTCGGGGGATAATTCCTTTTTGGCTTTGGTGTCTTTCATAGCGCGGATCCTTTGGTGGTTTCCAGGATGCGTCGTTTGTAAATCCAGGAGGCAAATTCTGCAATCCTGAAGATTGTGCTGCCGCCCACCCGGTTAGGAGCCCCAGCCGGCAAACAATTCTTTCTCCGAGAAATTGGCGTAAAGTGACAGGCAACTTACAACTTACTGGCAATTTACTCATGTAAGTGGTTTCGCATATCCTGACAGAACTGTTTCCAGGCTGTTTCTAACTCAGTCGCCCGATGAGAACTGTAAATAAGGGCAGGGGCGGAATGGGGCTGTTGAAGAACAAGTCCGGCCACTTGGTGTTTGCCATACTCTTGATAATCGATAGTTCCCGAGCAAAGCTGGACAAGATCCAAGTCCCCCGATGGAATCGCGATTCCCAATCTCGGGAATCTTAATTCGCGAGATTTTGCCGTCCAAATGACAATTGTTCTATAGTGTGAACGGTAAAAAATCATTAAGAGTGGGCACAAAGAAACAGTAGTGACCACACATCCGAAAACCCAGAGCATTGGCATTGGTGTGTTGAGATGAGCCAGGAGCCAAATGAAGAAGGCGGGAAACCAAGTTGCGAAGGCAACAGCCGGAAGCCAGACGACACGCTGGCAGAGCTTAATTGACGCCGAGTGCTTTTGAAGCCAGACTCTCCCTGACATCCACATTTCAGGTTCGATAGATCGCACATTCATCTTTTGCCGAGATAATCGTAAAGTGACAGGCAACTTACTCTATACATGACCGTGGGCGCGCTCCGACTTCTGCGTTGATGGTTGAATGGTCATGACAGTTTGAACTTGCAGCGGGTCAGGCGTTAGGATCGACATCTTGTTAGCCCTTAGTCGCTGATCGTCTTTGCGTGGTAGAGTCCACGCTCTCGCATGAGACTCTCGATCATGGAATAGATGTCAATCTCGCCCTGCCTCCACCGGTTACGAACACCGGGGTGCTCCTCAGAGAAAGTATCCCAAGCTGTCGTCAGCTTCGAAACTCGCGGGATCTTGTGGCCACTAAGCGCAGTATCATACGGAGAAGGATCATCCGTGAAAATCGAGACTATCTTGTAGCCCTCGACAAACACTTCGTCCTTCTGTTCGGTATTATGTGAACCGAAGCCGAAGTGAACGAATCCATCGTGGACGAGCAGGTCTGAGTATTCGTTGAAGATCTCAAGAAACTGGTAACGTTCGAGGCCATCAATATAGTAGATGTCGCGATGGAAGGGATCTGAATCCGTCGTTCTCAATTCGAGCTCCTTCACTTCGTTGCAGGGAGTCTCCAAGATCAAGAATCCAGGATCGGGCACCAATTCAACAAGATCACGAAAGACATGCTCCAGCCGCGTTCCATCGATATTCACGAGCAGATGGTATCCGCCAGACTTACGAGCGTTTACCTCGTAACCCTCCGCCAAACGATCGGGAAACGGAACAGTGATTCCTTTGGGTGTCGCGAGAGGCATTATTTCTTGGCCGAACAGTGTTAATATGTGTCGACCCTGGAGGCTGTGCCGGATTTGGGTTTGGCCGTTGAGCAAAGAGGTGGGGTGGGCATTTGTTCTGGCGGGTTTGGCAAACAGTGACCCACAGTGAACGAAATGGGGAGGCAAGTCAAAGCCAAAACCGTTCAAGCGGGCAGGCGCACAGCGTCCAGCGGCCTCGGGCCCATTGTGCATCGCAGATTGGCGTCGGCGGTGACACCGGATCTAATCGCGCCTGATAGATTGACTCCGTGGTGACCACGGCATTGATCCCGCGTGATAGATTGAGGTGGTGGTGACCACCGTGTCGATCGCGTGTCGCAGATTGGTGTAGTGGTGACCACCACGTCGATCCCGTCTTGCAGATTGATGTGGTGACAGCCACCGCGTTGGTCCCGTGTCGCAGATTGGTGTGGTGGTAGCCACCGCGTCGATCCCGCGTGCCAGATTGATGTGGTGACAGCCACTGCGTCGATCCCGTGGCCCAGATTGACACCGTGGCTTCATTTTCTCATTTGCGAGAATTTGATTTGCGGGGACAGGAAGAGCAGGGACGGGCGGGGGTGGAGCGGCGACATTCCTGTGGCTGTTTCCAGACTCCTGCGAAGCAGCCCTTTTTAGAGATGCGCCTGCGGCGGTGGGTTTCGAGGGCGACAGGAATGTCGCCCCTCCGGGTGGGGGCGGGGATGGAGGTGTTGCAAGATTTCCTACCCAACTGGCGAGGATTGTTCTATGAATGCGGCCCTCCCTTTATTTCCTGAATCGCTCATGACTGCCTCTCTTGCCTCTTCCTCGCCTGCGCATCGCGGATTCCGTCCCTGGGTGCGGCGGTTGTGGGTGCTGACGGGGCATACGTTTACGCAGTTGGTGCGGATGAAGGTGTTTTATTTCCTGCTGGTGTTCTCGCTGATTTTGTTTGTGGCGGGGTTCGTGCTTTCGAGTGTGTCGCCGGATGCGGAGTTGAAGCTGGTGAAGGATACGTCGTTCGGGGTGATGCAGATTTTCAGCGCGCTGTTTGGGATCGTGGGGATGGCGCTGCTGCTGCCGAAGGACATCGAGGACCGGACGCTGTATACGATCCTGAGCAAGCCGGTGCGACGGTATGAATACCTGCTGGGGAAATATTTCGGGGTGCTGGCGGTGCTGGGGGTGAGTCTGGTGATCATGCATGTGATGGCGTGCGGGGTGCTGCATTTAAAGTATTCGGTGGCGATGTCGGATGAGATGCAGGGGCTGGAGGAGGCGCTGGAGAAGGGGAAGCTGGATGCGGCGTCTTTCGAGCTGGCGAAGGAGGAGGCGGTGGAGAAGCTGTCGCTGCAGGGGATCCGGCCGGATCTGCACATGGCGGTGGTGGCCATCTTCCTGAAGGCGGCGGTGATTACGGCGGTGGCGATGGCGGTATCCACGTTTGCTGGATCGACGATTTTCACGCTGCTGGCGACGCTGAGTATTTATGTGATCGGGCATTTGCAGGCGACAGCGCGGGAGTCTTTCCTTGCGCCGCCACGTCAACCTCACATGCAACAGGTGCAGGCGGGGGAGGCGGCTCCTCCGGCTCCGGCGGGGAGTGTGCCGCTGCGGCTGGCGACGGGGATCGTGGCGGTGATCTTCCCGGATTTCCAAGTTTATAACGTGGTGGATGCGGTGGTGGAGGGGAAGACGCTGACGTGGGGGGCCATCGGGAAGATGGGGGCGCTGAGTGCGCTGTATCTGGCCATTTATCTGGGGGCGGCCATTTTCCTGTTTGCCGAAAAGGAACTCTAGCCCATGCGTCCGATTCTCCGCAATCAACTCTGCGCCGTCGGCCTGATCCTTGGCAGTGCAGTGGTGCGGCTGCCGGTGGAGACGGCGGTGACGGAGGATCTGCTGGCGCAAAATTTACTGCCGGCGAAGTTGGACACGAGCATGCGGGATGAGATGAGCCAGGAGACATTCGTGGCGGCGGCAGGGGGGCTGCGGTCGCTGATCGCGAGTTACTACGAGGTGGAGGCGTTCATTGCCTTTCACCAGCAGCCTTCACGGTGGGATCAGGTGGACAAATATTACACGCTCTGCTGCCAGCTCCAGCCGCGGACGACGCACTATTGGAACATGTATGGGTGGATGCTCTCGAAGAATGCGGCGATGAGTTACGCCACGGAGGGGGAGGCGACGACGGGGCGGGAGGAGCAGATGCTGGAATATTACCGGGACAAGGGGCTGGCGGTGCTGCTGCGGGGGATCGCGCATAATCCGGATTCGTATGTGCTCTACCGGCAGGCGGGGTTTCTTTACGGGGAGTTGAATCCGCAGATCAACCCGCACCCGGACCACGCCAAGGCGGCGGCGCTTTTCCTGAGGGGAAGCAAGTGTCCGGATGCCATGCGCCCGCCGGGAAATACGGCGAAGTATCTGTATCGTTTCCACCTGTATGAACTGGCGATGGTCCCCGGGCAGGAAATGCGGGCTTACGATGCCCTGCTGACGCTCTACCGCAGCAGCGTGGATGAGGATTTCCCGACCACCATTACGTCCATCAAAAGACTCGAAGAACAACTGAAGGTGCCGATCATGTATCGCATCGATGCCGTCGGAAAAAAGCCTGAACCCTACCGGATTCCCAGCTACTATCTTCCATCCACGCCACTCCTTCCACTCGCCAAACCTCATGAAAATAAGCTGCCTCCTCTTACTTACGGTATTCCCAGCGCTCGCCGCCGACCCGTTCACTGATGCCCTGACCGCGCTGCGCAAGGTGGGACCGGAAGGGCAGGGAAATGCCGCCGCTTCCGCCGCCTGGCCGGTGATCGCGGAAGGAAATCCCGCACAACTCCCCAGCGTGCTCGCCGCCATGGCCGACACCTCCGCCGTGGCCAAGAACTGGCTGCAATCCGCCGCGCTGGCCCTCGCGCAGCAGGCGAGTGAAAAGCCGGAGTCCCTGCCGAAGCCGGCGTTGGAAACTTTTCTCAGCGATCATTCCCACGATCCCCTCGCACGTTCCCTGGCCTATGAGATTCTGACGGGCGCTGATCCCGCTTTGCCAGAGAAACTGCTTCCCACCCTGCTCGACGACCCCAGCCCAAAGCTGCGCCGGATGGCGGTGCAGCGGCTCGTGGACCAGGCGAAGGCCGCGGCCGCTGACAAACCCGCAGCCACCGCACTTTACACGCAGGCGTTGAAATCGGCGCGCGATGAGGATCAGGTCAAGGGCATCGCGGAGGAACTCAAGGGACTGGGACAGCCGCCGGATCTGGTGAAGCATTTTGGATTTTTCACACAATACCAGATCATCGGGCCGTTCACCAATGCGGGGCGCAAGGGATACGATACCGTTTTCCCGCCGGAGAAGGAGTTGAATTTTGCCGCCACCTATCCCGGATTGGAAGGGGATGTGGGCTGGAAATCGGTCACCGTGACGGACCCCCTCGGCGTGCTTGATTTCAACAAAGAGCTCAAAAAGCTCAAGGAGGTCACGGCCTATGCGGCGTTCGATTACACCTCCAAGGAGGGAGGTCCGGCGGAGCTGCGGATCGGCACGCACAATGCCTACAAGATCTGGCTGAACGGGGCGCTGGTGTTTGGTCGCGATGAATACCACCGCGGCTTCCGCATCGATCAATACAAGCTCCCGGTCACGCTGAAGGCTGGGAAAAATACCGTCCTCGTGAAGTGCTGCCAGAATGAGGAAACGCAGCCGTGGACCGAGGAATGGCATTTCCAACTCCGCGCCTGCGACGCTAACGGCACGCCGCTCTGAATCACTGCCCGGGCATGCCGAGCAGGGCAAGGAGGCGGCCGGTCTTGCCGAGATCGCGCCGGTAGGAATCGTAGCGGCTTGGATCGCGATACGTGCACGTGCCGCAGTCGTGGTATTGGCTGGGGGGGACGCCGGCGGTGAGGGCATCGAGATGAATCTGGGCGGGGAAGTCGATTTCGTAATGGGGCACACGGATGCAGGGGCCGAGCTGGACGATGAGATCCTGCGGGCGCGACCCGTATTGCGTTTCCATCGCGGTGATGGCCCGGCGGATGATTCCCTGGGCGGTGCCATTTTTTCCCGAATGCAAAAGCGCGATGGCCTCGTGCCCGGGATCGACAATATAAATGGCGCCACAATCCGCGACATGAATGCCGAGCAGGACACCCGGTTCATTGGTCATGAGCCCGTCCACACCCGGAATGCTCCGGCCACCCTCGCGCGGAACGGAAGCGACATCGGCCCCATGGACTTGTTCCGCCGTCCACAACGCGTGCTCCGGAAATCCCAAATGCTCCACGGCCGCCGTATGCCAGGGGGCGAGCCTGGCCAGGACTTCAGCCTTGGGATAGGCGACGTCCACGCTTGGAATGCGCCGCACGAAGGCGTGTCGCACCCACGCCTGCAGGGCATCGAGGGCGGGAAAGGTTTCGAGGTGGTCGGCGATCATCCTGGCATCAGGACGCATTTCCCGAACGGGAGCAACTGCATTTCGTGGAAGGAAGTTTTTGAAATGGAACGGAAACCGTCTTCGTATGGGACACATGATTCGAAAAAAATCCCGCTTCCGCCGCTGGTGCCTGCGTCTTTGCCTCGCCGGGGTGGTGGGCGTGGTGCTGGCCAATGCGCTGGTGATTCTGTCCACGCGTCATTTGATCAAGGAATCGCCCGCGGAGGTTGCCAGCGTGACGACGGGACTCGTTCTGGGAACCAGCAAGAACGTGGAGGACGGACGGCCGAATTTATTCTTTGCCGGAAGAATTCAGGCGGCCGCAGAATTGTTCAAGGCGGGAAAGGTCCAGCATCTGCTGCTGAGCGGGGACCATCAGTCGGACGATTACAACGAACCCGCCGACATGCAGCGCGCCCTGATCGCGCGCGGAGTGCCAGCCAGCGCCATGACCCAGGACGGAGCCGGCCTGCGGACGCTGGACTCGGTGGTGCGGGCGAGGGAAAATTTCGGCGTGAAGGAATGCGTGATCATCACGGATGATTTCCATCTGCCCCGGGCCCTCTATCTGGCGAAACATTTCGGCCTGAATGCGACGGGCTATTGCTCGGCAGGAGTTGACTGGGGCCTGTCCTTCCGCACGCGGGTAAGGGAATATTTCGCCCGCATTAAAATGCTCCTGGACCTGCATCTGCTCGACACCCGCCCGCAAACTTCCCCGTGACTTTTTCCCACTGAACTGACATACATCGTCCCATGAACTTCCGCCTCCTGCTCGCCCTTTCCTGCTGCTGCCTGACTTCCGCCATCGCCAAGGAACCGGCTACCAACAAGAACCTCGCCTACGTCACCAACGGCCACGCGCGGCAAAAGCTGGACGTCTTCACGCCCCCGAATGCCACTGCCGCCTGCCCGTTGCTCGTTTGGATCCATGGCGGAGCCTGGATCGAGGGCAGCAAAGAAAACTGTCCCGGCCTCGGCATGCTGGACAAGGGCTGGGTCGTCGCCAGCATCAACTACCGGTTCAGCAATCACGCCATTTTCCCGGCCCAAATCGAAGACTGCAAAGCCGCCATTCGCTGGCTACGCGCCAACGCCGAGACCTATCACATCGATAAAAATCGTGTCGCCGTCTGGGGCGCAAGTGCTGGTGGTCACCTCGCCGCACTGCTGGGAACCACGGGTGATGTCAAAGAATTCGAAGTGGGCGAAAATTTGGAGCAATCCAGTGCGGTCAATTGTGTGATCGATTGGTTTGGTCCGACTGATTTCCTCAATTGGGGTGAGAAATCGGTCATCAAGGCCGACAATCCCAAGGACGTGGTGGCCCGGCTGTTCGGCGGCCCGGTGCCCGACCGCAAGGAACTCGCGATCAAGGGCAGCCCGGTTCACTGGGTCAAAAAATCCAGCGCTTCCCTGCTCATGATGCATGGGGATCAGGACAATATTGTGCCGCTCCAGCAAAGTGAATTGCTGCAGACAGCCTACAAATCCGCCGGAGCTGACTGCACCATGAAAGTCTATCCCGGCATGGGCCACGGCGGGCCGCGTTTCACGGATGCTGAGGCCATCAAGATGATGGTGGAGTTCCTGGAGGCGCGCACGGGCGCGAAACCGTAAGGTAGGCAGAATGGCGGAAATGCCGCCAGCTTGCGGGATCGTTTCCTCCGGATCCGGATTCCCCACTGCGTTGAGCATAAGTTGACTGCCGATTTTTTTTAAAATTTCGCCCATCACAAAATTTGGCCATTTCCCGCTTGATCTGCGAAAAATTTGTTCCACCATGCCCCATCCGACGATCCTCAAGTGAATCTAGAGGCGTATTCTCCGGTTCAGCGATTTCGCAGAACTACGAATCAGCCGCGCGTCTTTTCTTGGCTTCTAAGGACTCTTAGTTAGTTGCATCTGCCGATTGGCAGCCGTTCTTTGAAAAATTATAAGGTTAGTAGTTAAGACACTCAAAATTCTTCTTGCGTTCTTTCTAGTTTTTATTAGATTGGGCTCACGAACGATTCTGCGGGCATAGCTTAGTGGTAAAGTTCCAGCCTTCCAAGCTGGCCATGCGGGTTCGATTCCCGCTGCCCGCTCTCTTCACTTCCCACCTTTTCATTTAACAAACTACGGTCATGAAAATCCAACTGCTCATTTTCTCCCTCGCTGCCACCCTGATTACTGGACTGCAGCCCGTGCATGCTGCGGACGGCAACGCCAAGGTGAAGTGCACCGAGGTGATCGCCAAACTGCAAAACGATATCGCTGCAGATCCAACCCGCGTGTTGCTGGCGGTCGAAGACGCGCTGACGACCAATGACACCTGTAGCTGCGAGATCATCAAGACCGCCATAACCGCTTCCAAGGCCGACAACAAACTGGTCGGTGAAATCGTCGCCACCGCCATCGCCGCCTCTCCGACCACCGCCTCCACCATTGGCGAATGCGCGCTGACCACCGCGCCAGGTGCCGCAAAGGAAATCAAGACCGCCATGCAAAACGCCCTCGGCCAAGGTGATGGTGCCGGCGACGAGTCCAAAGCCTCCACCGGTTCGGGCAAGGAGCCCGTCGGCTCCGGCGAGCAGCCTGTCGTCTCCGGCAAGGAACCGATCACTGGAAAAGACATTGTCACCGCTCCACCTGCCACCTCGAGTGATGACTACGGTGCACCCGCCCCACTGAATATTGCCGGCATTTACCTGTCAGTGCCAACCGGCGGTGCCGTCGGCACTCCCAAAAAGGATCCGATCATCAAGATTATCCGCACCTGTGATTGCCGCCCCAAGAAGCACCGCCCCCACACCGGCTCCTCAGGTGCCACAAAGTCGTAGGCCTGCCTGCCTAAACTTTTCCGCAGTCAACCTTCAACCTAAAACAGTATTCCCGGGAGATTTTGCTTGCTAGCTTTGCCTAATTTCTGTAAAAGACGGAAGCGGTGAGGTTTCCAAACCAAGCATCAACCATCCCCTTCAGACCATACTGATCCTCGCCCCAGCCCATCATCAACCTTACCATGAACCAAATACTCAAATCACTCGTAGCCCTCACGACTCTCGGCCTTGGAGCCAACGCCTTCGGTCAAGGTCTGGTAAGTCTTCGTCCCGATAAGGACGAGTTCGCCCGCCGCCTCCCTCTCACCATTACGCTTGATGCCGGAGCCGGTTATGACAGCAATGTGAATCAAAGCCCCAGCGACGCCCATGACAGCGGATACCTCACCGCGGGAGTTGGCGCTGAATACCGCGGTGGTGACCGCCGCACGACCTACAATGTGACTGCATCCTACAACGGCTTCTATTATCTGGACCCTGCCCCTGGCCAGGATGACTACCAGCAGTCAGCCCGCGTCGGCCTGAATGTCCGCCACAAGGTCAATCCCCGGATGACCATCACGGACAGCCTCTACGCCGCCTATGAATTTGAACCCAACTATGCGATTGGTTCCGGCACGACCCGTCGTTCCCAGGAATACCTCTATGCCTACAACGACCTCGCTCTCAGCTATGCCTGGGGACGGAAATTCTCGACTGTGACAGGTTACACCATCAGTGGCATGGATTATCAGGAGGATTCCCTTGATGGTGAAAGCTACCTCTCCCACATTTTCCATCAGGAGTTCCGCTACGCCGTCTCCCAACTGACCACCGCAGCCGTGACCTACCGCTTCGCAACCAGTTCCTACGACAACGGATTTGGCGATTACACCTCGCACTATGCGCTCGTGGGTTTGGATCACAATTTCTCCCGCCGACTGGCCGGAACCGTCCGCGTGGGTGCTGAATTCCGTGACCGTGACAATGGCGGAACCGAAACCAGCCCCTACGCCGAGGGTAATCTGAGCTACCGCGCCGACAAGGATACGACTTTCAGCATCTACGGTCGCTACGGTCTGGAGGATTCCTCCATCGGCACCTACCAGTCGCGTACGAGTGTCCGCGTCGGTGTGACGGCCCAGCGTCGTCTGACCGACCGTTTGACCGCTAGCGGTGGCCTGCACTACATCCACGATGCCTTTGATGATTCCGCCGATTCTGTCGACAGCAACTACGACGAGGATGTGTTCTCCCTGAGCGCTGGTCTCGACTACGCCCTCTACAAGAACATTTCGCTCACCACGAGCTATTCCTACACCACGGTGAATTCGGGAAATTCCCTGCGTGATTACGACCGCCACAACGTTTCGCTCGGCCTCCGCGCTTCGTTCTAATCGGGTCTGCTGAATAACTGCTGCGAGAGCGGGGACATGTCACCATGTCCCCGCTTTTTTGTTGGGAAGGGACCGCTTTCCTGTCGCCACTTCATTCGCCGGGATCACACCCGGTGGTGTTTCTTGAAAGGAACGGACGGCACGATTTGCATTCCGCGAGGCGAGAACACCGGCCGGTGATTAATCCGGAAATTTCGGCGGCTGGTTTTCGAGGGCGTTCTTTTCCAACGCACGTTCGCTGGTGACCTCACCCTTGAGATTGAGTCGTTGATCCAGATCAAAGTGACCATCGGCATCGGTGTCGACGAGCACGCGGAAGGGACGATTATCCCCGCCACCTGGCTGCGAGGGATCCTCCGGCGGTCCCGGGTCTTCCTCAGTGGGTTCCCAGTCTGCGAAATCGGTGGCCTCCTGAAAGAACGTGCGCTTGGTCACCGGCCCCTTGCCGTTCATGAGTATCTGGCTGTAGAAAGGTTTGCCGTAGCGATCGTAGTACGTTTCCTCGTCCATAATGCCATTGCGGTCGAGATCCGTGGAGCGGCGCGTCAGCCGGCCAAAGGAATAGAGCGAGCGCACATCCCAGTTTCCATCTCCGTCATAATCGACCTCCTCGCGCACCGTATTTCCGGCGGCGCTGACGAATCGCTTAAGATCAATCCTGCCATCGTGATTCGTGTCTTCGTTCACATAGCGATCCCTGGACCGGGCGGTGACGACAGGTTTTTTGCCGACGAACCGGTCCGCATAAAAATAAACCGCCCCGGCCGCTCCCCCCAATGCCAGCAGCAAAAAGAGCCAGGGCATGCCTGCCTTTTGTGTGGGAATGGAGCGGTTTTTTCGGCGCGAACTCTCGCTGGTAGATCCGGGCACAAATTCCCGCGATTGGTTCAACAAAATTTTGCTCGCACGGGCGGCATCCTCGGAATTCACCACCACGCGGACCGCATCCGAGATCAGGGCCGGGCGCCCTGGCGGAGCTGCCAGCTCCAGAATGGTTGCCTCGATGCCGCTGTGTTTCAACCGCTCCACAGCGAGTTCCGCTGTCTCCCGGTTTTTGAATGTCCGCACTGTCTGCGTGACGGCCTGGGCAGCCTTTTGGGGAGCGGGTTCCGGAGCAATGGAATCAGACATAGTTAGGGATCCTCGCTGGTTTCAAGATCTGCATCAGGTCAGCCATCTGTCGGGCGTGGGTGGCATCGTCCAGAACGGGAATCGCGGCTCCCTGCGGCGGGGCTTCCGGAATCTTGACCCAGGACCGGCAGCCACCATAACCCGGGGCATCAGGAAACGAATACGGCTGTTGGAGCCTGGAGACGCGCAGGACCCCGACGCTCAGCGCCCGGTCACCCGTATAGTCAAAGCGGGCCCGGACTGTTTCCTCGGTCCAGAAATGGAACGGCGCCAGCGCCAAAATTTGCTCCCAATCCGTCAGGACCACGCTCATTTCGAGCATCGCGGTCAGGGAAATGGTGTGTTCCGCTGATTCGGCAGGAACCGCGTCCTGCTCATCACGGCTTAGCAGATGCTTGGACTGCTCATGAAAATGCGTTGGGAAGAGGGCAAATTCACGATGCTGCCACGAAAATCCGGCGCGACCTTCGGCGATTCCCCCCTTGCGGAGGATCACGCTCTGCCGGCCGCTGGCAAGTGCGGCACAGACAAGCGACCATTCTTTGAAGGCCATGGTGGGGAGGGACATACGGGGGAAGATGGAACTGCTATCCATGACGCGCAACCCTAGGTCGGGCTTAGAGATGATTTCCGCAAAAAATTGCGCTGGATTTTTCCGCAGCGTGGATTAGTTGCTTTCCCCTGTCTTCATGGTGGCTGTAGCTCAGTCGGTAGAGTCCCAGATTGTGATTCTGGTTGTCGCGGGTTCGAGCCCCGTCGGTCACCCCATTTTTTCCTCCCAGTCGCGGACCTTGTGTTTCCGCGACTGGTGATCGTCCTTCCCTTTTATGCTGGAGTTGTTGGAATCCAAACTTGGCTATCATTTCCAGCAGTCCACATTGCTGGAGCAATCGGTCACGCACCCCAGCCTATCCTACGAAACCCAGCGCTCGTGCGGGGACAATCAGCGCTTGGAATTCCTAGGCGATGCCGTGCTGCAGCTCATCCTCACTCACGAGCTTTACACCCGGTTCGAGACGTTCACCGAAGGCACCCTGACAAAATTGCGTTCCCGCATGGTCTCCCGCGCAGCCTTGGTCCACTATGCCAAGGAAATTCGTCTCGGCGACCACCTGCGCATGGGCCGCGGAGAGGAGATGAGCGGCGGGCGCAGCCGTCCGTCCACGCTGGCGGATGCCTTCGAGGCCATCATCGCCGCCATTTATCTCGATGGCGGTTATGCTGCGGCGCGGGATGTGATTCTACGGCTCGTGGAAACAGAACTCACGCTCCTCAGCGAGGCCCCCGTGGATGTGAATCCCAAAGGCCAGCTCCAGGAAATTCTCCAATCAAAATCCGCCATCAGCCCAAGCTACACCATCGTCAGTCAGGAAGGCCCCGACCACGCCAAAAATTTCGTCGCCAAAGTCGAATGGGGCGGAGAGATTCTCGGCTCGGGTTCTGGGCAAAGCAAGAAGGAGGCGGAAATCGCTGCTGCCCGCGAAGCACTCAACCACCCCCGGGTCACCAGTCATGACTCCTGATCCGAACAACTCTGTCATAAATGCGATTATTCGCAGAGGTTGTTCTCAACCCTGCGAGTTATACCCATCCCTCCGGCAATTCGGCACATGTTGTTCCCATGAGAACGGGCCGTGGAACACCGCCTGCAAGCGGGTTCCATGAGTTATCCCAGTTGTTCGCCGTGTATAAGAAGATGATTTATTGAAAAAAGAAATCTCTCCCTCCTATCTACCATACCAACAACTTTCGTTTCCGGGGCAGAAAAGCCGGCAACAATCAAGCTTGCCAAACAGTCTGGTTTCCGATAAAATAAAGGGTGCATTCTGAGATCGATCGTTTCCTGCTTTACCTCGCCACTGAAGCGGGACTCTCGATCAATTACCAGTTGAGCAATCAACGCTCGTTGGAAGGTTTCGCCAAGTGGGCTCTGGAACAGCGGAAACTCCAGCAACCCTCCGAAATTACCGAGCGCCACATCACCGAGTTTCTGAGTTTCGAAAAGGCGCGGGGTTTGGGAGCCTCCAGCCTGCGCTTGGAAGTGATCGCCCTGAAACGCTTTTTCCGTTTCCTCGTTCAACGACGCCTGCTCAAGGCGGATCCCAGCGAAGGCATTCTCGCCCCTCGCCTCCGGTGCGAACTACCTCATACCCTCGCCGCCGAACAGGTGGGAAATCTTTTGGATGGTGTCGATGGAAACAAGAAACTGGATCGCCGGGATCGGGCGATTTTGGAACTGCTCTATGGCAGCGGTCTGCGCGTTTCCGAACTCACCAATGCCAAGATCGAAGCGCTGGATCTGGAGGCTCGGTTCCTGCGTGTCACCGGCAAAGGCAACAAGACGCGCATCGTCCCGGTCGGCGAGCGCGCCAAGGAGGCCATCGAATATTACCTGCTCATCGAACGCCCGGAACTGGCCAGGGAACACTCCCCCAGCAATCTATTCCTGAATGAACACGGCCGCAAGTTGACCATCCAGAGGATCTGGCAAATCGTGCATCACCGGGCCAAACTCGCCGGCCTCGATGCCTACCCACACTTGCTCCGGCACAGTTTCGCCACGCATCTTCTTGGAAACGGTGCCGACCTACGGGTCATTCAGGAAATGCTCGGTCATGCCGATATCGCCACGACTCAAATCTACACCCACGTCGACCAAGGACGGCTGAAGTCCGTTCACCGCGCATTCCACCCACGAGCCTAATTTTCCCATGACCACTGAACTCATCTCCGCCGCCTGGGCCGCCCGCGAACAGGCCTACGCCCCCTACTCCAACTTCCAAGTCGGTGCCGCAGTGCTCACGAAACGTGGGGAAATCTTTACCGGCTGCAACGTCGAAAACCTCAGTTACGGCCTCACCATCTGCGCCGAGCGCGTGGCCATCGGAACGATGATCGCTGCTGGCAAACGCGATATAGCGCGGATCGTCGTCGTGGCGGATACCGATCAGCCCGTTTCCCCCTGCGGGGCCTGCCGCCAGGTCATGGCGGAATTTGGGGATTTCCCAGTCCTCCTCGTCTGCAAACATTCGCAACTGGAAATGACCCTCGGGGAGCTTTTGCCCCGGGCGCACACGGGGATTCTGAATCGGTGAGAGGTGGACAATGGTAAGGATCGCTTCGGGATATTTGGAGTTGGAACTGGCAGGCCACGGCAGTATATTGGCCCGTGAAATGGCACCACTCGCTCCCCTTTATCCCTGTCGTGGGGATCGGCTCCTGCGTATGTGTCTTTCGTGTTTGGCCGACGAGATTGCATTTTGAGAACGCTCATAGAGTAGCGCTTCCCTCCTCTGCCACCAAGTTGGTTTGTGAAGGAGATTCGTTAATCAGATTTATCGACTGGCAAGCGTGGAGTTGCTTCGAGATACCCACTGACGAATTGGAATGGTTTTCGAGACGGTTTCCCGGCAAGAATTATTTTCCCATCGCACAGGAACGATGTGCTAACCCTTTTGACGGGGAGCAGGCCGCCTGTTGGACAGGCCGCAGCCCATTTCTGATGGAGGCTTCGGCCGCCGACTATCCGCAAAGGAAAGTCTGGTATTGTTTCGAAGCCAAAACAAAATCCGGCGACTCAACCCTAGTGGAGACATTCAAGAGCGACGATGGGAAAACGGTTTTAGTCAAAATATTGACCGGCTCTCGTTGAGAGATAGCACGTCCGACTTGGTTGCACACGGGGATCTTGAATCGGTGAGCCAACGATAAAATGATTGAGCCCCGGGTAGTTCCGGCGTAAAGGATCGTGGGCACTTCTTGGTGCTTTCGCCAAAGTTCCACGTGGAACAATAGAACTATGTCATCCCCTTTCATCCACCCCCAAACCTACGATGTCCTCGTGGTCGGATCCGGCCACGCCGGAATCGAAGCCGCTTTGGCGGCGTCGCGTTTGGGGGCTACGGTGGCGCTGCTGACGCAGAATTTGGATACGATTGCCCAGATGTCCTGCAATCCCGCCATCGGTGGGTTGGCAAAGGGAAATATTGTCCGGGAGATCGATGCCCTGGGAGGAGCCATGGGGTTGAACACCGACGCCACAGCCATTCAATTTCGGATGCTCAATTTGACCAAAGGCCCCAGCGTGCGGTCGCCACGAGCCCAGGCGGACAAAAAAGCCTACCAATTTCGCCTGAAATGGATTCTGGAAAGCACGCCGAATTTGCACCTTCACCAGGGAAATGTCGCCGAGCTTTTGGTCAGCAACGATGCCATCACCGGCGTCCGCACGAATCTGGGCTTGGAATTCCGCGCCTCTTCGGTCGTCATCAGCAGCGGGACGTTCATGCGGGGTCTCCTCCATGTCGGAATGCAGAATCAGGTAGGTGGGCGAATGGGCGATGCCGTTTCCACCCTGAGCGATTCCCTCAAGCATCACGGATTCGAGGTCCAGCGATTCAAGACCGGCACCCCCTGCCGACTCAATGGTCGGACCATCGATTTCTCCAAGTGCGAAATCCAGCACGGCGACACCCCGGCTCCCAAATTCAGCTACCTCGCCGATACCCTTACGAAGGAGCCCGACGACCTTTTCACCCTCAATCCCTGGGGGGACCCCTCGTTCCACGTGGAACAAATCCCCTGCTGGATCACCTACACGAACGAATCCACCCACGATATCATCCGGCAGAATTTGGATAAATCCCCCATGTAGTCGGGCAAGATTGAGGGAGTCGGGCCGCGGTATTGTCCCTCGATCGAGGACAAGGTCGTTCGTTTCGCGGAAAAGGACCGGCACCAGCTTTTCCTGGAACCAGAGGGCCGCCACACGCATGAGGTTTACGTCAACGGCATCTCCACTTCCCTCCCCTACGAGGTCCAGCATGCCTTCCTGCGCACGGTCCCGGGTCTGGAGAATGCCCACATGATCCGCCCCGGTTATGCGGTCGAATACGATTTCTGTCCCCCAACGCAACTCTTCCCCACCTGCGAAACCAAGCGGATTTCCGGCCTCTATTTTGCCGGCCAGATCAACGGCACCTCCGGTTACGAGGAGGCCGCCGGGCAGGGACTCATCGCCGGGACGAACGCAGCCCTCAAGGTGATGGGCCGCCCACCCATGGTGTTGCGCCGCTCCGAAGCCTACCTTGGCGTGATGATGGACGACCTCGTGACAAAGGGGGTCATTGAGCCCTACCGGATGTTCACCAGTCGGGCGGAATACCGGCTGCTCCTGCGCCAGGACAATTGCGATCTCCGACTCACCGCCAATGCCGCAGCCATTGGCCTGGTGGACGCTTACCGCGCTGGAAGGACCGCAGAGAAAGCCGCACAACTGGCAGCCGCGCACCAGTTCTGCCGCGAGACGAACCATGAAGGTCTGAAGCTGGAAAAATGGTTCCGCCGCCCAGAAAATACCATCGCGCAACTTCCCAGCGAGATCCTTTCCAACTTCCCGGCCGCTGTCTGGGAACTGCTGGAAACCGATCTGAAATACGACGGCTACCTCGCCCGCCAGCAGGCCCAAGTCACCAAGCTCGAAAAAATGGAGGACCGCCAAGTCCCCGCATGGCTCGATTTCTCCAAGATCCCCGGCCTCAAACGCGAAGCCCAAATCAAGCTCGCCAGCATCCGTCCCCAAAGCCTCGGCCAGGCCGGTCGGATCCAAGGGGTCACGCCTGCGGATCTGGCACTGGTCAGCGTCTGGATCGAACGCGGCGAAACGGTTCCCTGATCTCCGCCAGAACGCATCGGTCGGAAGATTCCGCCCTCAGGAAAGGGCCGCGGAGTCCCCTCCATGGCAAGCCGCCGGGAGGCTCTCTCCACAGAGCCGCCCGCCACCATCACGCAAGACCGATGCTCCGGCCAAAACAACTGTTCACCAGACCAGCTCCCCCACCGTACTAAACCTGGATTATGCAGTGGAGTAGCTGAATGGGGGCGGGTGAGCTTTGATTTTGCGGAAG
>CALQSQ010000101.1 GCA_943333275.1 Akkermansia muciniphila | reverse complement strand
TTGATTACCTGCAAATTGGTCAGACTGACATTGCCGCGCTGAAGGGGCAGACAATCGACGATGCGTTCAAATTGGGCTTCGGTGATCTCCATTCGCTCACCTTACTCCTTAAACAGAAGTTGCAAGCATTTTGTGTTAACACGCCCTAGTCAATTGACGGCAAGACATTCAGCGCCGGGACAGTCAATCAATCAAAATTGCTATGAGAAAATGTGGTTCGCAAATCGGAGTTGAAGCAACCTTGATTGCTGACACTGATCGTCAAAGCGCTGCCGCAGGCAGGGTGGACAATGTCATCGGTTGAAATGGCTAGCGCTTGGCGGCAGGCGCGACGTGCTTTTTCGTCGAGTCAGAGGCGTGGCGAGACTTGGATTTGTCAAATGGAACGAGAACGGTTGCAGGGACTTTGTCGGCAGAGCTTCCGCCCGAATGGGAATGGAGGCGGACAGCGTTGGGTAGCCATTCGTCAAGTCGCCAAATAATGTGAAATCCTCCGGGCGTGCGGTAAATCTTTTCCCAACCCTTTACTGTGTTGCGAAAGACGATGGTATCGGATTCTCCCGACCCAAGGTTGTCGTAAACCAAAAGTGTCTTCGAATCGGGCGACCATGCGGCTCCGAAATGTCGTCCGTTTTCGGCGAGAAGCGTGCGCTTGGTGGAACCGTGCGCGGCAATGAAAAGGCGCGACGTGAAATCTCCGGAGTTCTCCTTTTCACGCGACACCTCCCAACGCGAGTCAGGCGAGGCCAAGGACGTGCCCGACTCCAAAAGCTCCACGCCGAATGCCCTCTGCCAGCAAAGGAAGCCGAGTAGAAAAAGCAGTAGACTCTTCATGCAATGCATCGGGGTTGGTGATTTTGGGAATGGCCTAACAGGAGGGCTGAGGCGCAAGCGGAGCGGCCTCCTTTGGGCTGTGCCTGCGAAAATCCGATCTCGATACGTCCGGGAGCGAGGCGAGGATTTTTGAATCGCCTGGAAAGAATGAAATCCTGAGAGCCGCTTGAACTACATCCGATAGGTGATCCGCCCCTTGGTCAGATCATACGGAGACATTTCCATTTTCACGCGGTCGCCGACGACGAGGCGGATGAAGCGTTTGCGCATTTTGCCGGAGATGTGGGCCAGCACTTCGTGATTGCTGCCGGTGCCGAGTTTCACGCGGAACATGGTGCCGGCGAGCACGGAGGAAATTTCGCCCTCAACTTCGATGGCGCCCTCGCTATCCTCCGGCTCCTTGATAGGCGGGCGGGAGAAACGACCACGGTTCACGGCTCCGTTTCCCGCAGGGCGGTTACGGTTATTCTTCTGGTTGCCGCGATTCGCTGGACGTTTGGCTTGGCTCATGAGTGATGGGATTGGGGTGGCACTGACTCGCTTGAGAAAAACTTTCCTGGAGCAAGGCGCAAGTCGAAGCGCCTCAGTGATACCGGGCAAGGTCCCACGATTCCCGGGGGAAACAAGCAATTTTATCGTCAAATGCGCGGCGGCAAGTTCCGCCAGGCGAAAGGCCTTGGGGGATTCTCAGGTGCATTTCCTGCTTTCCTATTCGCCCTCCTGTGCTTTTAAGATGCCGCATGAGCGACGAAACAATACCAGCCATTGGCATCATCGGAGGCAGTGGACTTTACGATATCGAGGGACTGACGGACCGCGCGGAGGTCGAGGTCATCACTCCGTGGGGCGAGCCTTCGGATGCCCTCATCACCGGCCACCTGGCTGGCAGGCGGGTTTGTTTCCTGCCCCGGCATGGACGGGGGCATCGGATCCTGCCGCATGAGTTAAATCACCGCGCGAATATTTATGCGCTGAAATCGCTGGGAGTGCGGTTCATCATCTGCCTCACGGCGGTGGGCAGTCTGCGTGAGGAATACCCGCCGGAAAGCATCGTGCTCCCGGATCAATTTTTTGACCGCACGAGCCGCCGGGAGCATCACACGTTTTTCGGAGAGGGTGTCGTGGCGCACGTCGGATTCAGCGATCCCATCAGCATGGGCCTGCAGGAAATATTATTTCAAGTGTGCCAGGCGCAGGGCCGGAAGGTGAAGCGCCACGGCACCTATGTAAACATGGACGGCCCCGCCTTCTCGACCCGGGCGGAGTCCAACGCCAACCGCCTGCTGGGGTTCGATGTCATTGGCATGACGAATCTGCCGGAGGCGAAACTGGCCCGCGAGGCAGAGATCGCCCTGGCAACCGTGGCCATGATTACCGACTACGACTGCTGGAAAGTGGAGGACGAACCGGTCAGTGCCCATGCGGTAATAGGACATCTGATGGCCAACGCGGCGGCGGCCAAGGCCATCATCGCCGCCGCCATCCCCCTGATTCCGAAAGCCGCCAACTGGCCCGAACACCGTGCGCTGGACTCCGCCCTGGTCACCGACCGAAAGCTCTGGCCGCAGGAAACGGTGCTGAAACTGCAGGAAATCGTCGGGCGATTTCTGTAAAACGGCCGGAAAAAGTCATCAAAACCAAGCATTTCCTCGTCTGGAGGGTTGACACTTGGGCCGATCCTTGGCAAACATCGGGTTAATTCCAAATTTTTGCCAGGCGGAACCCGTAACTTTATAATTTTATGAGTGATCAAGACAACCAACCACCCAAAGCACCCACCGTTAAAACGTCGGCGGTTCCCTTGAAAAAGGAAACCGTGCGGATCACCCTCCGCCCGAGTGCGCCACCCTCTGAACCTCTGGCTCCCGTGGCCCCACCGCCGCCGACCGCCCAGGTTCCCACCTCTCCCTCCGCAGTGCCGATCGCTCCCCCGCGTCCGGCCATGGGTGCCCCCACCGTCCCCCTTCGTGCGGCCCCTCCTGCCGTCCGGCCCGGCCCGCCCACCGTTCCCGTAGGTGGTGCGCCACCCCCACCGGCCACGCGCCCGATCGGTGGTTCCGCCATGCCTCCCGCGCCCGTGGGTAGCAAGACCATCCCCCTCGCCCAGGCTCCAGGCCCCCGCCCGGTGACCCCCGCTGGCTCGCCCACTGGCCGTCTGCCCGGTGCGCCTGCCACGCAGCCGCTGCCCAAGGCTACAATGAAACTCACCCGCACCGAACCCCTCGCAGGTGGTGCTCCCACCGCCGCGATCAGCAGCGCCCCCATCAAGAGCGCGCAGTTCGAGGATGATGATGACGAGGAGGACAATGAAGGCCCACTCAACATGATGTCCATCATCGCGCTGGTCGGAGCCATCGCCGCAGTTTTCGTAGCGCTGCTCAGCTGGACCAAGGTCACTCCCTTCACCGTGCCGGAAATCAAAAAGTCTGACGAAAGCACCTGGGCTGCCAACTCCAACTCCAAGGATTGGAAAATTCCCGGCCAGTACAATCCCTATTCGAAGGCCAATGCCGACGAGACGTTCACGAACAACTACAGCAACATCAAGAAGGACTCGCATACCTGGCGTGACCGTCCTGAGCCAAAAACCCCTTAATTCTTTCAACCACACAATCTTATGGGACCACTCATTTTCCTTCTTGTAGCCGCCATCGCTGCTGTCGGCACCTCGGTGCTCGTGATGATTCAGAATTGATATCACTGAACATTTTTTCGGATGACCGCCCGGGTTCGCCTTGGCGGTCATTTTCTTGGTTGCATTCGCACAGGGCGCTTTATCTTGAACCACACAACGTTTCAATCCCCAACCCCACCCCCATCCTTCATGGCCAGCCCCGCAGTCATCAAACTCACCAAGGAAAATTTCGCCGCCGAGGTCCTCAACTCAGGCGTGCCCGTTCTCGTCGATTTCTGGGCCGAATGGTGCGGCCCCTGCAAAATGCTTGGTCCGATCCTTGATGAAATCGCCACTGACAAGGGTGCCACCGTAAAAATCGGCAAGGTCAACGTCGATGACGAAAATGACCTGGCGGCCGAATACGGAGTTCAGTCCATCCCTGCTCTGTTCTATTTCAAAGCCGGTCAGCTCGCCCATAAATCCGTTGGCGTCACTCCCAAGAGCCAGATCGTGCAGAAGCTCGAGTCACTGGCCTGAGTCTTCTCAGATTGGAAATTTCGAACAAGCCGGGATCGTCATCGATCCCGGTTTTGTTTTTTGCGGCCACTGAGAATGCCGGGACCACGCGTGCAGCATTGCAACGCCGCCCGACCTGCGTTACCCATTCCCCATTATGATGCAGTCACTCACCTTCGTTTTCCTCCTGGGTTCACTTCTGCTCTGTGGACTGCCGGCCCTCGCCGCACCAGATCCAGCCAAGGCCCCCGCTCCTTCTACCACTTCCCCGCAGCAGGCGGCCATAGATGCCCAGCTGGCCGTCCTGATTCAGGGCAAGGAGGCGGTGGAGCAGGACCGTCGGGGACTCCGGGAAAAGGAAGCCACGCTCGAATCCATGCGAACCGGCAAGGGTCGCCCCTCCAAGGCGACAGCGGAGGAACTGGCAGAAATGCAGAAGGACATCGATGCCACCCGCTACTCTCTGGAGCAGCATGAAAATGAACTGCGCCAGGCGATCGTCGGCGTCACGGGCTTGGAGGATTCGCAGGAGGCCGAGCCCTCCGTGGAATTGACGCAGGACTTCAAGGAGGTGCTCCAGCCGTTGCTTCGCTCGGCCAAGGAACTCGTCGCGACCCAGCGCCGCACCGCGCAAATCCAAAGCGAGATCAATCGCAAGCAGGCGCTGGTCAAAAAATACGATGAAGCGATCGCCAATCTCGATCGCGTCCGCGAGGCCGCACTCAAGGTGCCTGGCAACAAGGATCTCAGCACGCTGCTGGTGGATGAACGCAGGCAATTGGAAACCAAACGCGCTCACCTGCCCGTGGAAATTGGCAATCTCCAGCGCGAACACGACACCCTTGAAGCCGAACGCAAACCCTGGAGCGAGTATGCCACCACCCTGCTGCGGGATTCGATCATCCGCCGCATTTGGAATTTGTTGCTCATGGGCCTGGTCGTGGCCGTGGTGCTGCTGGGCTTTCGGATGGCTCACCGTTTTGTAACCCGACGCGGCTGGCTGAAACGCTTCGGTCTGAACGTTTTCCTCCTGCGCCTTGGCAGGGTCTTCTACTATTTTTTATCCGCGATGGCCGCCAGCGTCGCCGGGTTCCTGGTCCTCTACGCCTCCAACGACTGGTTCCTGCTCACGCTGGCGATGCTGGCCCTGGTCGGACTGCTGCTCGCCGGCCGGCACACGCTTCCGAAACTCTATGAGCAGGTGAAATTACTCCTCAACGTGGGCTCGACCCGGGAGGGCGAACGCGTCATTTATCGCGACCTTCCCTGGCTGGTGAAGCGCCTCAATTTCTTCTGTGATCTGACCAATCCCAGCCTCACTGGAGGCAACCTGCGCCTCACGCTGCGCGACGTCGTCCCGCTGAACTCAAGACCCTATGACCGCAAGGAAAGGTGGTTTCCCACGGAGGAGGGTGAGTGGGTCATCATGGAGGATGGATTGTTCGGCAGGGTCGTCATCCAGACGCCGGAATACGTCCAACTCGTCCCCAACGGCGGCAGCTACAAAACGTATCTCACGCCGGAATTTCTCAAACGCAACCCGCGCAACCTCTCGCACAACTTCCGCATCCAAAGCACCTTCGGCATCTCTTATAAACACGCGCTCGCCGCACAATCGCAAATTCCCTCCCTGCTGGAAACCCGGCTTCGCAAGGACCTGCACGGCCTGCTCGACATGGAGGAAATTCTCCATCTCAAGGTCACGATCGCCAAAGCCGCGGCTTCCAGCATCGATCTGCTCGTCATCCTCGACTGCCGCGGTTCGGCAGCCCCGCACTATCAGGAAATCGAACGACTCATCCAGGGATCTTGCATCGCCGAGGCCATGGCCCAGCATTGGGAAATCCCCTTCCCGCAACTCACGGTGCATTCGGTGCCCTGATTGTGCCGGGTCACAGTTTCACGCGCTTGAAAGCCGAAGGCACATGGAAATCCGGTGCCTTCGTCCTCGGGAGCTGCCAGCTGATCCAGTTGTCATTTGCTCCGCCATGCGATGATTTATCCCGGCCTCTGAATTCTGCGCGAAAGACACCCAGGTCCACAACGGTGCCTGCTCCCACCGGCCTGCCAAGCAGATTGGAGAGTGTGTCCAGCGGGATGGCCCCCTTCACGCGGTAGCCGGCGGAGGTTCGCTCAGCGGACGTCACGAGACCGTTGCACTGCCAGCCGCTCTCGGATTGACGGTAAAATTTTGCTTCATAATCATGGACGCGTCCCAGCGAATCAATCTCGATGCAGAAATACCGGCCGAGTTCCGGATCACGGGCGAAGAAAATTTCCACCCGGTCCTCATCATCCAGCGTGGATTCGCCAGTCCACACGGGTGAGGTGACGATGTCCTGATCCTCGGCATCAAAGGTGAAGTGCCACCGGTCCCCGTAAATTGCGGCCTCGAACGACGTGCGGGGCGGAGGATTTTCCGACCAGGGATATTTGAAATCATGAATCACCATCCCCTGCCTTCCACCCTGGGGCAGGGAGCAAGCCGCCTGGCCAAGCACGGCAATCATCAGGCACCAACGTTGGATTTTCATTTTGTTTTCAATGCAGCTCCATATTCGTTCAAAACCGACTGCGGATCGCCGTGGAGTTTTACATAGTCGGCATCAATGTAAGTGGCGAAGGTGGTGACATTCCGGATTCCGAGTTTGCGATACGCCTCCACGTCCTCCTTACAAACCACGGAGTTCCAGGGAAGTTTGACGGCAGGACGCGTCCATTTTGAGAACAGGGAAACATCCAGCCAGTATTCCAGCACCTGCGCCCGTTCGGCACCGAAGACCTCCAGATTCGCAGCGAGAATCTCAAGATATCCCCGGTTGGCCTGCGGGTCCGGACCTTGGGCCGCGTTGGTCTTTGCATCCGGATCCGCGAGGGAATGCGCGTAGTTGCGGGCGATGGGTGCGAATTCCAAAAAGACACCCTCAACCGGTTTCACACGCCTCGGAGCGGCCAGGGTATGGCTGTAGGAAATGTGGGCCAGCGTCGCCAGGGAATCATGCGCTCTGAGTGCGGCAAGGATTCGATTCTCCACCAGCAGAGCCTGTTCGCTGGCGGAGAATTCACGGCATTGAGGGCAGGCGCACCACTGCGCCCCATCGTCCGGCCAGTAAAAATAACGCTGGGTGGTCGGCTTGAAAATTTTCGCCCATTCCACAGCCTTGCCCGCGATGATATCCAGCGCGGCCTGCGAATGTGGACAGCAGTTTGCATCCGCGTTGCGGTTTCCCGCCTCATCCAGACGGAAAAGCGTGGGGTCCTTGTTGATGAGCTCCCGCGACAGCAATTCGCCCATGGCGTGCAATTCATACTCCACTGCCAGCCCAAGTTCCGCGCAGCGCGCCAGAAATTTTTTCCCTGCTTCGCTGAGAATGAAATCACGCAGGACATCAAACCGCCGTGCCGCGTGCAATCCAATGGTGGTCAGGCCGGCCTTGTGTGCGCGATCCGGCCAGTCCGTGAGCGAGAGGTCGAAGGGATACAGGACGATGCCGCGCGTGCCTTGCAGCGGAACATCAGCAGAGAAGGCGGGCACGGCCATGGCGGCTGTGAGAAATTGTCGGCGGTTCATGGATTCGTCGTTGATGATTGCTATCCAAACGGCCAGCGCCGGGAAAATTTTGCCAGAATGAGAAACGCCGTGACACCCAGCACCAGCACGATGGCTCCGCAGGCCAGCATCTTCTGCTCCGTGGTCAGCAGCAGGAAAATCCACCCACCAAAAGCCAGGAATGCCGGCAGGGGGTAGAGCCACATTTTGAATGGCCGCGGGAGGTCGGGTCGGTTTTTACGCAGGAGCATGAGCGCGGCGATCTGTCCGCAGAATTGCACCACGATGCGCGTGGTTAACAGGGCGTCAATCACAGTCATCAACGGCAGAAACGTAAACACCACCGCCAGCAATCCCACCACGAGCAGCGAGATGTGCGGAAAGGCACCCGTCGGATGCAAACGTCCAAAGGCCTTGAAAAAATTCCCATCCCGGGCCGCCGCAAAAGGGATGCGGGAATACCCGAGCAACAACGCCACGCAGCACGCAAAGGCCGTCAGCAGCACGGAAATCGTAAAAACATTCGCCACATCCACTCCCCAGATTTTTTCCATCATCATGGAAACCACCGGGGCCGGAGTATCGCCCGCCGGCACAAAACTGCGCCAGGGCACGATGCCGATGATGGAGAAATTGATCCCCACATACAGCACCGCCACCACCACCAGACTGACCAGCAGCGAGCGCGGGATCACCCGTCCCGGGTCGCGCACTTCGTCGCCGAGATGACAGATGTTGTAGTAACCCAAATAATCATACACCCCGACGCGCGATGCCATTCCCAGTCCGAGCCAGAAGGCGGGGGTGAGATTCCAGGCGCCCTCCGGAAAGTCAAAGGCCAGTGCGGGATTGAAATGCGTCACCCCGGTAAAGATGACCGCTGCCATCGTCACCAGCGTGCCAAGCCACAGCCCAACCATGATCCTGCCGATATGGCGGATGGGACGATACAGCAAAACGATGCACACCAAACCCACCCCTCCCGCGGCCAGCAGCACCGCCTGTTCGCTTGCGGATGCCCAAAGGTATTTCAAATACGAGGCAAATCCGATGAAGCCCGAGGCGATTTCCAGGGGGCCGGAGAGCAGGAACTGCCAGATGAAGAGGAAGGACATCAACCTGCCCCATCGCTCGCGGCCAAATCCATCGCGCAGGAAATGATAGCTGCCGCCGGATCCGGGCATGGCCGCGCCAAGTTCACTCCACACCAGTCCATCGGCCAGCGCCAGAATCAGCGCCACCAGCCAGCCCAGCATCGCCTGCGGCCCGCCCAGCGAGGTCATCAGGACCGGGATGGTGATGAACGGCCCGATGCCCACCATGTTGGACATGTTCATCGCGGTGGCCTGCACCATGCCAATGCCACGCTCCATGCGGGGTTCATTCGCAGGTGCGGGATTCACATTCATATTACACGGCAAGGTTCACCACATTGCGCAGCGGCTGGCCCAGCAGTGCGCGGCGGCAATTTTCGCTTCCCTTGATCCGCATGTCCATGAGTCCCTCCTCGCTGTAAAAGGCGGCGTGGGGATTGAGGATGAGGCGGTCGTGGGCGGGGTGGGAAGGATCGCGCCAGGCTTGCAGGAGCGGGTGTTCGGGGCTGGGAGGTTCGGCTTCCAGAACATCGATCCCTGCGCCGGTAAGGTGACCGCTGGTAAGGGCTTCGAGCACGGCCATGACATCCACCACTCCGCCGCGGGCTGTGTTGATAAGAAAGGATCCACGCGGCATTTGCGCGATGGAATCGCGGTTTAAAAGATGATGCGTCTCGGAGGTCAGCGGACAGTGCGCACTGACGATGTGGGACTCGCGGAGTAATTTTTCCAGCGTATCCACACGCCGGACTCCGAGCGATTTCTCATAGCCGTCAGGGACGTAGGGATCATGGAAGATCACGTTCATCCCAAGTGCCCTGGCGCGCAGCGCTGCCGCTGTGCCGATGCGTCCGATACCGATGATTCCAAAGGTCCGACCGCGCAGGCGCGGCAGTGGCGCGACCTGCGTGTAAGACCAAGGGCCGTTTGCCGACCGCAGCCGACCGTTCATAAAATGGATGCCTCGCGAAAGGGTCAGCGCCATCCCGATCGCGGAATCCGCCACGTCCTCGGTGCCGTAATCCGGAACATTCGCCACATCAATCCCGCGCCGCCTTGCTGCCGCACGATCCACATTGTCAAAGCCCACCCCGCACCTCACGATGAGCTTGCAGTGCTTGAGCGCATTGATGGTGACCTCCGAAATCGCCAGGTTGTGATACATCATGATGGCATCCGCATCTTCAATTCTGCCGACTAGTTCCGACTCGTGGGCCGCATCGTAGGCCACGACATCGGCCAAATCCCCCAGGATCTGGCGCTCGCAATCCAGCGGTTCGGTGACGAAATCCGTGATGACAACTTTGGCTCGCGTGCTCATCAGGAAATCAGCACCAGTGAGCACCCACGGCTTCGACATACACCGAGTAGAGCGACTGGCTGGCGGTCATGAACAACCGGTTCCTCCTTGGCCCGCCGAAGCAAACGTTGCTGCAGACTTCCGGCAGCTTGATCTGTCCGATGCGCTGGCCTTCCGGTGAAAAGATGTGCACGCCATCGTAGCCATCCCCCACATCCGCCCAGCCCGCGCTGGACCAGATGTTTCCATCCGTGTCACAGCGAATGCCATCAGCGAGACCCGCCACTTTTTTGCCACCGACTTCCATCGCCATGGAGACAAACTCCCGGCCTTTTGCCAGCTTGCTGCCATCGACCACATCGTAAACCTGAATGTTCTTCGGCGCTTCCTTGTAGTGGGAGGCCCCGGTGTCGGCGATGTAGAGTTTCTTGTAATCAGGTGAGAAACAAAGGCCATTGGGTTTGAAAACCGCGTCCGTAACCATGGTGATGGCTCCGTCTTTCGGATCGATGCGGTAAACGGCTTCTTTCAAAAGCAATTCCCCTTTGTTGCCCTCGTAGTTGCCCAGGCTTCCGTAACCGGGATCGGTGAACCAGATGCCACCATCCGGATGCACGACAATGTCATTCGGGGCGTTGAGAATTTTGCCGTTGAATTTATCCGCCAGCACCGTCACCGACCCATCAATCTCATAGCGCACCACGCGGCGGTTGCCATGCTCGCAGGAGAGCTGGCGGCCGGAGGCGTCGAAGGTGTTGCCATTGCTGTTGCCGGCCGGTTTGCGCAGCACGCTGAGGTGCTCATCCTCGGCCAGCCAGCGATGCTGGAGATTGTTGGGAATGTCACTCCACATCAGATAACCACCCGCTCCACTCCACGCCGGTCCCTCCGCCCAGAGCATGCCAGTGTGCAGCCGTTTGATGGGTGCACTGCCAATTTTGTATTTCTTAAAAGCGTCATCAATCGCAATCACATCCGGCTCCGGATAGCGAACAGGTTCAGTGCCTGGACCAAAATCGCGCGCCAGCAGAGGTGTGGCCGCGGCAGAGCCGAGGGCAGTGAGGAAGGAACGTCGGGTGGTAGTGGCAGTGGAGTTCATGGATATAAATAGGCTGTCGTAAATCTGAGTAGGGATTTCCTGCCCTTGTGTAAACATCATTTCCATCCGCCAGCGCGTTTCCCTATTCTGGGGCAAAATGCCCACAAATCGTACCATTGCGCTCACACCCTCCACTGCTATGGGTGTTTTTATATGAAATGGCACCGGCTTTTTCTCCTTTTCCTCACCATGTCCACCGGCCTGGCCGCTCCCTTCACCTTTGACGATGTCCGCCTGCTGGCGCGGGAGCGAGCGGAGTCCCCTTATCTGGAGCCCAAGGACAATCTGGATTCCTTCTGGAAAAATCTCACCTACGACCAGCATCGCGAGATCCGATTCAAAATGGCCGAGGGCCTGTGGGCGAAGGAAAAATTACCGTTCACGATCGATTTTTTCCACCCAGGGTGGACTGCCAAGAAGATCGTGACCGTGAATGAAGTGATCGATGGCCGGGAGAAGCCGGTGGTCTTTGACCAGGACATGTTTGACTACGGCAAGACCGAAGTCCCGAAGGGCACCCCTCCCCCACCCGGCTACGCAGGCTGGCGCGCGCGCTTCCATCTCAACTCGCCGGACCACATGGACGAGTTCTGGGTGAACCTGGGTGCCAGCTATTTCCGCTCCATTCCCGCTGGCGCGCCGTATGGATTGTCCGCCCGCGGCCTTTCACTCAACAGCGGCCTGCAGGGCGTGCCGGAGGAGTTTCCTGACTTTCAGAAATTCTGGCTCGTCCGCCCCGCCGCTGATGCCAAGGAACTGACCGCCTACGCCCTGATGGATGGTCCGAGTGTCGCCGGTGCCTGGAAATTCACCGTGATTCCCGGCAAGGAAACGGTGATGGACGTGGAGGCGGAATTTACCCTGCGCAAGCCGGTGCAACAACTGGGTCTCGCCCCATTTTCCACCATGTTCTGGTTTGGCGAACTCACCCGCCCTCATCCCTATGATTTCCGGCCCGAGATTCACGACAGCGATGGCCTGCTACTGGAGTTGATCAATGGTGAGAAACATTTCCGTCCTCTCGATCATACCGAAGGCCAGTGGCGGCACTGTGTGTTCACCCTGGAGAATCCACGGAGTTGGTCGCTCGTGCAACGCGATAGGCAGTTCCGCTCCTATCAGGACACGGAGGCACAGTATCACAACCGTCCCAGTGTCCGCGTGGAGCCCGTCAGCGGATTTGAAAATGGCCGCCTGCATCTGATTGAAATGCCCACACCGGATGAGACCAACGACAACGTCGTCCTCGTCTGGGAATCCACCCCGCTGCCGGAAGTCGGCAAGGCGCATCACATTCAATACCGCCTTCGCTGGATGCGCGATCCGGCTCCCAGCGACCTCTTTCAAGTGCGCTCCACGGGATTTGGCCATCCGGTCCAGCAACCGGACAAACTGCTCTTCTCCTTGGAATTTGCCAAACCCCTGACTCCCGAAGCCAAGACTGCAGAACGAAAATGGGATGACATCAAGGGCTGGAAACCCAGGGTCGTCTGCAACCATCCCGACGCGAAACTCGTTCACGCCGGACTCTCCGACCTCAGTATGGCCTGGGTGGACGATCTCCCGCTGGGCTTGGGCCGCCAGCCCAGCCTCCACATGCCCCAGGTTCTCCGGGCCTTCTTCGTTCTGGAACCGCCAGCAGGAGCCCGGGATTTGGATCTGACCTGTGAACTTCTGGATGCCGACGGGCAAAGTGTTTCGGAACGCTGGGTGTATCTGTGGAAAAAGCCCTAGGGCTGGCACCATTTTCGGAGCGTTCCTTCCGCGTTCAAACGTGCGATTTGAATTTGATAAAGCATGGATTTCAAGCAACCTCGGCGTTGGTTTAATTTCGCTTGATCCTCAAAATTCGTTTTTTCATGGCTGGTTCCAGAAATTCATTTTCCCGCAGGGGATTTCTCCAGAGCGCCGGTGCTGGTTTGACCGGCGTGGCGCTGGCGCAGTTGTTTGCCACCGGGGGAGCCATGGCGGCCGCAGGATCAGCCGGTGTGACGCATTTCCCGGCCAAGGCCAACCGTGTCATCTGGCTCTTCATGCACGGTGGGCCGAGCCATCTTGATCTCTTCGATCCCAAGCCGGAACTGAAGAAACTCGCAGGGAAGCCGATTCCTCCCAGCGTCGGGAAGTTTGAGACGCGGAGGGATGTTGCTCGCAATCCCCTCATGCCCGCTGTGAAGCCATTCAAACGATGCGGACAATCCGGGATCGAGATCAGTGAATACCTGCCGGAAATGGGCAGTTTGGCGGACGAACTTTGTGTGATCCGCAGCTGCCATGGAGACAGCGTCAACCACCCCCAGTCGGTTTACCAGATGAACACCGGTTCCACGCTCATGGGCAAGCCCAGCATGGGATCGTGGGTTTCCTATGGTCTGGGCTCGGAAAATGAAAACATGCCGGCCTTTGTGGTCATGCCGGACCCGGGTGGCGGTCTGAAGGGCGGACCTCCCGCGTGGGGAAGCGGCTTTCTGCCCGCCTCCTTTCAGGGCACAACCCTGCGGCCCGGGGCCTCGCCCATTTTAAATCTCAGCCCATCATCAGGCATGTCCGCCGACCGGCAGCGGCACACCCTCGATCTGGTGCGCCAGCTGAATGAATCGCACTGCGCCACACGTGAGGACGATGCGCAACTGCTGGCACGGTTGCAGTCGTATGAACTTGCCTATCGCATGCAAAGCGCTGCGCCCGAAGTCGTGGATTTGGGCCAGGAATCAGAGGCCACCAAGGCCATGTACGGTATTGATCGACCGCGGACGCGCGAGTTTGGAACGCGCTGTTTGCTGGCACGACGGATGATCGAGCGCGGAGTTCGTTTTGTGCAGCTCTATTCGGGCAATTCCAATGGCTGGGATGCGCATGACGACATTCGCGGCAACCATGGCCCTCATTGTGCCGCCACCGACCTCCCGGTCGCCGGACTGCTGCGCGATCTGAAAAGCCGCGGACTGCTGGAGGATACCCTGGTGATCTGGGGCGGCGAATTTGGGCGCATGCCCATGAGCGAAAAAGGCAGGGGCCGCGATCACAATCCCTGGGGCTACACCACCGTGCTGGCCGGGGCGGGCGTAAAGGCGGGACATGTGCACGGGGCCACCGATGCCTTTGGTCTGCGCGCCGAGCAGAATCCAGTGCATGTCAGCGATCTCCATGCCACCATCCTGCATCTGCTTGGAATCGATCACGAAAAACTGATCTATCGGTTCGATGGCCTGGACCAGAGACTGACCGGCGTGAGGGGCGAGGTGGCCAGGGGAATCCTAGCCTGAAGCACGATGCATTCATCGCAACAAAACCAGCGCCCCTCAACCTCACCCCTTCGGATCAAGGGAATGGTCCTTGTGATGAGCACCCTTGCTTTCCATCATGCTGCCGCTGTGGAAGCCTCCACCGATCCAGTCAAGGACGAACCCGCCATCACCCCGGCAAATCGTGAGTTCTGGGCGTTCAAGCCGCTGGTGCGCCCGGCCGTGCCGGCCATTTTAAATCACAAAGCCGCCCGCAACGCCATTGATCAATTTGTGCAGGCTCGACTTGAGGCAAACGGCCAAACCTTGACACCCCCGGCTTCACCGGCCATGCTGATCCGCCGCCTGACCTTCGACCTGACCGGACTGCCGCCGAGTCCCGAAGAAGTGCGCGCGTTCGAATCCGCCTGCCAAGCCGCCTCCGCCAACCCTGCTTTGCCAGATCCGCTGGAAGCACTGGCCGACCACCTGCTGGCCTCTCCACGGTATGGCGAGAAATGGGCCGGGCATTGGCTGGATCTGGCTCGTTTCGCCGAATCGGATGGATTCGAGCATGACGCCGAACGCAAGCTGGCTTGGAAATACCGCGACTGGGTGATCGATTCGCTCAATGCCGATCTTCCGCTCAATGATTTTGTCGCCATGCAGATTGCCGGAGATGAAATTTCTCCACAGCACGAGGCGGCCACCGGATTCCTCCTCGCCGGCCCTGACATGCCCGACTCCAACTTTCAGGACGAACGCCGGCACCTGCTTCTCAATGATATCACCGGCACGGTGGGCACTGCCTTTCTTGGACTCACCATCGGTTGCGCCCAGTGTCACAATCATCCTTTTGATCCCATCAGCCAGGCGGACTTCTACCGTTTGAGGGCGTTCTTCGATAACCTTCTGCCTCTCAAAAAGGATGTTCAGCTACCCGCCGTGATGACCGAGCCCGGTCCCGTACCCAGACTGAGCCATGTCGCCATCCGCGGCGACCACCAGCGGCCCGGACCGGTCGTCCAGCCGGCGTATCCAAGAATCGCCGATGAACAGGATGCCGAACTGGCCTTTGCCTCCCTGCCCAAATCCTCCGGTCGCCGCATGGCCCTGGCGCGCTGGATTACCCGCGATGACAACCGGCTCTTTCTCCGCGCCACCGCCAACCGCCTGTGGCAATTCCATTTTGGCGAAGCCCTCGCCGCCACTCCCAACGATCTCGGTCACCAGGGATCCGCTCCAACCAATGCCGCCCTGCTCGACTGGCTGGCCTGCGAAATTCCCGCACAAAAATGGAGCCTCAAGGCCCTGCATAAACTCATCGTGACCAGTGCTACCTATCGCCAATGCGGAGGAAATGAACTGCCTCCGTCATCGCAATACCGTCCCTTTGTCCGTCGAAGATTGACGGGTGAAGAATTGCGCGATGCCATGCTCTTCACTGCGGGCCGCCTGGAATACCGCTCCGGCGGCCCCTCCGTCCGCCTTGCTGTTTCAAAATCGGCAACGACGCCGGACCCTGAACCCAACTGCCGCAGCATCTGGCTGTTCGCCAAGCGTAATGAAAACCATCCCCTGCTGGAACTCTTCGACCGACCCGATGCCCTGCTGAGCTGCAGCCGCCGTAATCAAAGTACCAATGCCCCGCAGGCTCTGACACTGTTCAACTCCGCTTTCAGCCACTCCACCGCGCAGGCTCTCTCAGAAAACCTCCTCCAGACCACCCCGGAAGCATCCACCTTGGTTTTAAACGCCACCTGGCAATGCTTCGCGCGCCCCCCAACTCAGGCTGAACAGCTGTTGGGCGAAAAATTTCTTGCCGAGCATGCCCAATACACAAGGGATCGCAAGGAATCGCTGACAGACTATTGCCTGGCACTGATCAACAGCAATGCGTTCTGTTTCATTGATTGAAGGCGGATGGCTAGGTGCCGAAATCTCCCTTCATGCCAAGTCGCGCCATTTTTTGACGCAGCGTGGTGCGGTGAACCTTGAGGGCGGCGGCGAGACGCGTGGGTTTGTTCCCATATCGGGGTAGCAGCTGCTGGAGGAGATTTTTCTCCAGGAACTCCATGAGTGAATCGTAGGTGGGATCCGGGTCGGAGGCGAGAACTTCGGAGAGCCATTCATTGATGGATTTTTCCAAGGCATGCGCGGGAGGGGTTGCCGCACCTGTCCTGGCACTCAGGTGAGCCGGAAGGTGGCTGAGCAGGATGGGTCGACCGCGGCTGGCGGCGGCGGCATAGTCAAGCACGTGATGAAGCTCCCGCACGTTGCCCGGCCAATCATAGGCCTGGAGCGCGAACAGGGCGCTGGGAGTGATCTCCGGGGCAGCGCCGGTGGCCCGGGAAAGAAGCGAGGCGACGAGGGCCGGGATATCCGAACTGCGCTCACTCAGCGGCGGCAGGGGGACTTCGCTGACGCTGAAAAGGTAAAATAAATCTTCACGAAACACCCCGCTGCCGGCGGCAACGCGCAGTTCCTGACTGGTGGTGGCAATGATCCTGCGGCAGCGGGTCTGGCCGGAGAGGCCCAGCAGGTGGCTGAGGAGCAGCTGGCAATCGTGGGAGAGCGCGGTGATCTCAGTAACGACCAGAGTGCCGCGTGGATCCCCCGTCAGCGCCGCCTCCAGGGCGGATGCGGTGAGTTCGCGGGCGGCTCGGGTTTCCAAGGGTATGGCAGAGCGGGCGGATTGTGCATGAATGATATTGGCGACCAGCGATTTCCCGCTGCCGCTGGGACCGGCGACCAGCACCGGGCCGTCGCCGGCACAGGCGCGGGCAATCGCCGAAAAGGCCGTTTGCAGCACGGGAGCACCGCCGACAAAGAGGTGCGGCTTCTGGTTTTGTGACTGCTCCTGCATGGCCTGGGAGGACTGATTTTCCAACAGGGAGCGGACCGTTTGTTGGAAATGGCGGAGGTCCAGTGGCTTGACCAAATACTCGGTGGCCCCGGCAGTCCGCGCGGCGATGGCATTTTCCAAGTTACCGTGCGCGGTGATGACGAGGACGGGAAGGTGCGGGTTCTTGATGCGCAATTCCTTCAGCACCTCCAGGCCGCTCATGTCTGGCAGACCGATATCGAGGATGGCGGCGGCATAGGATTTTGTCTTCATCCAATGCAAAGCCGCCTTGCCCGAGGCCGCTGTTTCCACGGCGCACCCGACGCGGCGGAGGGCGGTTTCAAGCGCTGCGCAGAGCGCCGCTTCGTCTTCGATAATCAGAACAGTGGGGATCATGGGGCGGGGGGTGGAATGTTTAAGGCGGGGAGTTGCAGGGTGACCCGGGCACCACCGGTGGAAAGATTTTCCACATTCAGGATGCCGCCATGTGCAGTGGCAAGATCGGTGGCGACGGTTAGTCCAAGTCCCATGCCACCCTCTTTTTCAGAGAAAAATGGTTCGGGAAATTTCTGTAAGGCAGAAGGCGAAAATCCCGGGCCGGCATCCGTGATGATGATCCGCGAGGCGGAACCATTCGCCTCTGCACGGATGGAAATCGTTCCTCCCTCAGGCGATGCATGAATGGCATTTTGCAGGATATTGGTCACGGCCTGGCTGAGTCGTGTGGCATCGAAATCAGCCAGGAGGGGGGTGGGGGGCAAGGCAACATCGAGTTGAAGTCTCGCGCGGTTGGCGGCGGGCACCAGCAGGGAGGTGACCTGTTGGACCAAATCCCTGAGGTCAGCTGGCTGGGTCCGCGGAGGCTCAGGCCTGGCGAAAAAGGACCATTGTTGAACGAGGTTTTCAATTTTGTCCGACTCCCGTTTGATGTGCGCCAGAGATTCCAGGGTTTCGCGGCACTTTTCCGCACCGTCCGCCTCCACGAGTTCCGCATGCATGCGGATGGCGGCCACCGGATTGCGTACCTCGTGTGCCAGGCTGGCGGCCATACGACCCAGCGTGGCGAGTCGTTCTGATTGAATGCGTTTGGCCCGCTCTTCCCGCAATTGCTGCCGGGTCGCAAGAAACGTGCGTGCCACATGGCCCAACTCATCGTGTCGCTGGGCCTCCGGCAGGATGGGTTCAGCATCGGAACCAATTTGCGGCAGCGTGGAGGCGAAGGATCGCAGGGGTCGAATCAGATTCCGCGCCAGCCAGTATCCCACGGCTAGAGCAACCAGCAGAAAGGCTCCCAGCGTGGCAAGGGCGGCGGGTCGTGTCAGCGAGGTGGTCAATGCATCTGGTGGCTGCACAAATGCCGCCAGGGTCGTGACTCCGGAACTTTGACCGACAACAGGCAGAACCACCGACCGCCCCCCATCCGGACTCGTCCGCACGATGCCAGAATCGCCCGCACCTTCAAGAGGTGGACGGTTCGCCGCCCCGATCCATGCGGGGGAATCTAGTTGAAAATAGACGCGCCAGCCGGTCAGCGTTTCCAGGTGTCCAGCCAGCACTTTGCTTAGAGGCAGATTCATTTGGCCCAGAAAATGGGCGTTTGTGCGGGCCTGCTGCAGGAAAGATTGTTCCGACTGCCGCTTCTCCAACCATTGCAGAACACCAAGCAATGCCACGGAACCAGCCAGCACCAGCGTTCCCAGTGCCACAAGGAAACGTCGCGTCAGCCCCCGTGAGCGGAAAGCTTCCTGATTTACTGATGCCGAGCTTGAGGAAAATTCAGGGAAATTCATGGGTAATACTTGATCATTCTCGCCTGAAAAGCACGGGAATCACCCGGTATTACGGGATGAATGATGCAAAATCAACCATTTGGAGCGCAAGTTTTTCGAGCCTCCGCCTGCCGCAATCTCCTTAAGCCAGAATGCTCTCCACCAATTTCACCGGCTCCACGCCGACGAGCTTTTGATCCAGCCCTGAATAGCGGAAGGTCAATTTGTCGTGATCGATGCCAATGAGGTGGAGCAGGGTGGCATGAAAATCATGCACGCTGACTCGGTCCACGACAGCTTTGTGGCCGACATCGTCAGTCTCACCGTGGTGGACGCCCGCTTTCACACCTCCGCCTGCCAGCCAAGCGGTGAAGGCGTGGGGATTGTGATCGCGCCCGGGCTTGTCACCCTTCTGGGAAACCGGAAGGCGGCCAAATTCTCCCGCACAGACCACCAGAACGTCGTCCAGCAATCCACGCTGCTCCAGGTCGCTTAGCAGCGCGGCAAAGGGCTGGTCCACTTCGGCAGCGAACCCACCATGGTTGCCCAGAATGTCGGAATGGCCATCCCAGCTCAATTGGTTGTCCATGCCGCCACTGTAAATCTGCACGAAACGAACCCCGCGCTCCACCAGCCTGCGCGCTGTCAGGCATTGCAGTGCCATGTGGGAGCAGTGCGGTTGATCCAACCCGTACATTTTCCGAACATGTTCCGGCTCCTTGTTCACATCAAAGGCCTCGGGCGCGGCGGATTGCATGCGGTAGGCAAGTTCGAAGCTGTTGATCCGTGCGGCCAGTTCCTGCTCGGCGGCGGAATTTTCCATCTGTTCACGATTCAATGCTGCCAGAAAATTCAACTGCTCGCGCTGCCGTTCCTCCTTCATATCCGCCGGGGGCTTCAGATTTGCGATCGGTTCACCCTGCGGTTTGAGCCACGTGCCCTGATAGACTCCGGGCAGAAAGCCTGCCGTCCAGTTGCTCGCATTTCCCTTGGGCAGGCCGCGATTTTTTGGATCGGACATGACCATAAAGCTCGGCAGGTCCTCACTTTCGGATCCCAATCCATACGTCACCCACGCACCCACGCTGGGATTGCCCATGCGGGTTACACCCGTGTTCATCATGAACAAGGCGGGCGAATGATTGTTGGATTCTGTGAAGCAGGAATGGATGAAGGCCATTTTGTCCACCTGCTGGCAGAGTTGCGGAAACAAACTGCTGCCCCAGGTGGCGGACTGTCCGTATTGTTTCCACTCGAAGGGAGATTTCATCAATGGTCCGACCGCATCCGGAAAAAAACCGGTTTTGGTGTCGAAGCCCGGCAAGGCCTGCCCGTCACGTTTCTGCAATTCCGGCTTGTAGTCCCAGGTATCCACATGACTGGGGCCGCCGTTCATGAACAGCCAGATGATCGATTTGGCCTTGCCGCGCTGGTGTTTCTGTTTGGGAGCGAGGGGGTTGAAGGCACTCTCGGCCAGCCCCGCTTGTGCAAGCATGGTTTGCAGCGCCATCCAGCCGAATCCGGCTCCGGCGCGTTGAAAGAGGTCTCGGCGATTCAGGTTCATGGCTAGTTGGAGTAGGAAAATTCGTTTAAGGAAAAAAGTGTCTGGCAGAAATCAGCGAGCGCCTTGTCGCGTCCTGAAGGCAGTCCGTTTCTTATAAAAATTTCCGCGGCCTGCAGTTCGCTGGGGCGCGGTTCGCGATTCAAGGCAAGCTCGTAGGCATGACGGATCAGCGGCGTCAATGCAGCATCCGGCGGCAGGGGCCTTTCCTGATTCAATCGCTTCGAAAACGCCTCCGCCCAACGGCGAACCTGGGGACTGTTCATTAGCATCAGGGCCTGTGGCGCCACCGTGGTGGTGGGGCGGGTTCCCTGGCTGGTAAGTGGTTCCGGCGCATCAAAGACCACCATGCTGTTGACAAGCTGGCTGCGCTTCACCGTGAAGTAGATGCTCCGGCGCACACTGTTTTCGTCCAGCGTCCCCGCACCATACATCGTGATATCTAGCATGCCTCCCACTGCGAGGATGCTGTCACGCACCACCTCGCCCTCCACCCGCCGCGGAATCCGGCGCATGAAATACTGGTTCTCCAAATCCGCCGCCACCTTGTGCGCATCCGCCACGCTGGATTGACGATACGCCGTGCTCGTCATCATCAACCGATGCATCGGCTTCAGCTTCCATTGGCCCCGAATCAATTC